>JAOQAA010000458.1 GCA_025963815.1 Capsulimonas sp. | reverse complement strand
ATCTTCGCCAAATGGATCGAAATTTTCGGCGAGGTTTTTGAACCGTATCCGTTCGGCTTCGAATACCGGGTCTGATCCCGCTCGCCGCAGGGTGGGAGCATGGGCAAAATCGATGTCAATGGCAAGCGTGAGCCGTGATTTCTCCTCATCCTGAAACCAGCATGCGGCGATATCCGGCGCGTCGCGCAGAGTGACGAACTCATCTTCGTCGTCTTCCGTTTGCGTCCCATCATACCCCGGAAGCGCCCAGCGGGGCGTCTGATGCTCTTTCCAGACAATGTCGATCTTTTGATCGCCAAGCGTCCAATCAAACTCGTCCACGAATGTTCCGCGGTCATCACTGCCGCAGTAGTAGAAGTACAGGCCTCGACCATCCCGGCAGATCACGATGGTTGTTTCTTGTGTCGGAAACTCTGATCCGTTCCAAATGCCGATAAGTTCTTCCCGTGTTGGGGTTTCGGTCATCAATAACGCAGTGCTTTCATTCACTGATTAGACTCTAACGAAAGCAGACAGGCCCGGTCCAACAGAGTTGAACAAGGCCTGTGATGTGAGTGTTTTCGCGATGAGCAGAACCGATTAAGCTTCGCGGCGTGTGGCGTTTGCGGCGGATGATCCTGCCGACGCTTTGGACAATTCGTTCATAATCTTGGCGTATTGGAGCGTCAGCGCGCCGTCTTCGATGTTCTCCACAAGCCATCGCCCATTTTCAAGGACGAGCGTCCAGACGGATTCCACATCGTCATATCCGGGCTTTCCCTGAACGACTTTGCCGCTCACTCTTTCGGCGAGGTAATCTTCCATATTGGCGTCGATGCCCACGACAATCCGTGTGCCGTTCGCCGTACCGTCTTCGTTTTTGTATTTCAGATAGAGCGGCCGGATTTTCTTGAGGGACTTGACGCGGCAGTGATTGATCAGGCCGTCTCGCTCCCACTGTTCCAGGTGCGCGATCTGCTGATTCTGCCAATACCAGTGCGTCATCCAATCCGACGCTTCCTGCATATCTTCCTTGCGCCAGGCGGCGTGTACACGGGTAAAAACCTCCGTCACGCGGTTCTTCACGGCAAACCAATCCATCTCCGGGTGCTGCCGAGCCAGAGATTCGAGGGCCTTGCGCGTGCTTTTCTCCGCGCGGGCTTCCTGCACCATCACGGAGATGATCAGCGGCAGGAAGATAATCGTGAGGACCACCAGCAGGATCTTCCCGGGGACAGTTCGGAAAATGGCGGAAGCGATACGTCCCCCAGGAGCCGCCATCGCGGGATCGGGAAAGAGCAGAAGTACGCCCACGATCAGGGCGGCGGTAAACAAGAAGTATAGAGTTCGCTTACTCATGATGGGCCTCCAGGGATTCGTCAAGAGAAATGTGAGGAGAGGGCGGATTCCTCAGATATGACAGTCTGTTCCGCGCCCTGACTGGAATCTCCTGCATCCGCCAGAGCCTTGTCCAGGCAAGCTTTCATCGCCACTGCGACTTTGGACACATAGGGTTCGCCAAGCAGGTGATGCGGACCGTCGAACTCAAAAATTTCCACGTGGGCGACCTTCGACCATTTGTCCACATGAATGCGCTTTTGCCCAGGCTGCTCGATACGGGATGCAAGAAAATAGCAGAGCGAGACGGGGAACGGTTTTGGTTTATAGGATCGAGCGAGCACTTCGTTGACGCCTTCCATGTATTTCATGCGCATGGAGCGGCTGGCGAGGGGCGCGATCGCCAAATACGCTTGACAGCGCGCCCTTCGGAAGATATGCCTGAGCGTCTCTTTTGCTCGTACACGCATTGCTGGGAATGGGATTGTCGATCGTTCGGCTTTCGGATAGTAAGTGTCGATCATCCCGACAAACGCCGCCCGTTCTCCCGATTGGTGAATCCGGTGCGCCATCTCATAGGCCACCAATCCCCCCATGGAAAAGCCGCACAGATAATACGGCCCTTTCGCCTGCACGGTTTTTATCTCCGCCAAATACTGCTGCGCCATCGCTTCAATGGATACGTTTGGCGTTTCACGACCGTCTATTCCTCGGCACTCCAGAACATACAGAGGCTGATCGTCGCCAAGGTGATGGGATAACTTCAAAAACTCCACGGCGGCGCCATAGCTTCCATAGATGCAGAAAAGTGGAGGATGTCCTCCGCTGCGCTGGATGGGCGATGGCGACCGCCGGCGCCATTCCTTTGCCGCAGCTTCCATGGCGGCGCCGAGCGCACGCACGGTTGGAGACAGCAGAATGTCGGAGATGGGCGTCTGTCGACCCAGCACATCTTCAATACGCCCGGAAAGGCGGGCGGCGAGCAGCGAGTGACCGCCCAGCTCGAAGAAATTGTCCTCCGCGCTGATAGGGGCAATTCCCAGGACTTCTTCGAAGAGGGCGGCCAGAGCCGTTTCCAACTCGCCACTCGGCGAAACGAACTCTTCCGGAGAAACCGTTCGGATCGGCGACGGGGGTGGGAGCGCGCGGCGGTCCAGCTTACCGTTGAGCGTGAGCGGCAGCGCCCGAAGAAACTCAAACCGCGCGGGGATTTCATGCTCCGGCAGCGTCTCGGCCAGCTGGACGCGCAGGTCGCGGATAGATGGCGCCTGGCCGGGTTTCATGACCAGATATGCGACCAGGATCTTGCCGTCATCCGCGCCGTGCGCCGTGACCACCGCTTCCTGCACTCCGTCCAGCCGCGTCAGCGCGGTCTCAACCTCCGCGACTTCGACCCGGTATCCACGGATCTTGACCTGAAAGTCTTTTCTTCCCAGATGGACCAGCAGCCCGTCCGGGCGAAGCCGGCCCAGATCGCCGGTCAGATAAATACGTTCTTCAGCGCCGTCTTCGCCTGGCAGAAACGCGGCCGCTGTCAGATCCGGTTTCCTCCAATAACCAGGAGAAAGGTGATGGCTACGGACGGCGATCTCACCAATTGCCCCCAGGGCGACTTCCAGCCGGTTTTCGTCCAGCAGCAAGACATCTTTGCCAGGGATGGGATATCCGACTGGCGCGACACTTTCGTCGATTTCCGTATCCTTGGTAATAAAGTACTGCGTGACCGTCCTGGTTTCCGTCGTTCCCAGCGCGTTCTGCATGATGCAGGAAGACGCGAAGTGGCGTTTGTAAAGATCGACATCCCGCTTATAAACCGGCTCGCTTCCCGGGGCGAGCATACGCAACTTGGGAAATCCTTCGCCTTCGGGCAGGATGCGGCAAAGCTCGCGAAAGGTGGCCACATTGATGTCGAGGATCGAAATCTCCTCGCGTTCCAGCCAGATCGCCAATCGCGAGAATCCTTCCGTGCGGAAATCGAACGGGAGCACTGCGGCGCCGCTGAGATGCGCTCCAAAGATATGGCAGACCGAGGCGCTCGAACACGCCGCAAACAGAAGACCATAGCGGTCGGCGACACTGATCGCCAGATCCCGACTCTGCCGACGAATATCGAACAGCACATTGCGATGAGTTTGAAGCACCCCCTTCGGCTCACCAGATGATCCGGAGGTATAAATAATATACGCCGGCGCATCGCTCGGAATTGTGATGGCGGGGTTGGTTGTTGGATGCGCGCCAACACTCTCAATCTCCAAAACTGCTTGACCGGCGCGGCTGTACTCGCGCGCCGCGACGGCGTTTGCTGCGTTGGTTAACAGCAGCGTACCGCCGGCGTCTTCCAGGATACGCGCGTTTCTCGCCACGGGATAAGAAGGATCGAGGGGCACATAAATATTGCCGCTCTTCAAAACGCCCCAGATCGCCGCGATGGCGTCCGCGCCCTGTTCGAACAGCAGCGCCACCGGCTGATGCGGCTTGCGCCCGTGCGCCAGGATCGCATGAGCGATCGCGTTCGCCTTTCGGTTCAGCTCGCCATATGTCAGAAGCCCAGCGTCGGTTTTGATTGCGATCCGATCGGCGCATTGGCTTGCAATCATCTCAAATCTCTGACAGAGCGATCCTTCGATTTCCGACTTTTCAAACGGGATCGCCGGATCCTCGCCGGATTTCGGAAGACGCAAAAGCGATGGTGTGGCGCCAATCATAAAACTCTCGCCTTTCCCCTACCAAAGTATTTTCTATGGTAACTTCAGATAATTCAATTTCTTCACCCCGTACTGCATCTCCGCGCTTCGCATCAGAACCAGAGACGCAATACGATCGGCGGCATCGCCAAAGACGGGTTTCGGCTGATAGTTGTTCACGAGAACGCCGCTCGTGTTTTCCACGTGGCTGGAAGTCGTGAGGCAAGGGACGATCGATGCATCCGTAACCTCCATATTCCCGTCCAAGGCGCGGAATCGAAGTCGGAAGATAAAGGTCTCGGGATAGCGAGCATGAGAATTCCCGCCAAAGGCAAAGTTGCCAAGACTATACGCGATGTATTTCCCATGATAACGCTCGATCCCCTGCACGACGGGAGGATGATGTCC
>JAOQAA010000452.1 GCA_025963815.1 Capsulimonas sp. | reverse complement strand
CGCCGAAGCCGCATCGCTCGGTCCTCTCGCCCGCGCCGCGCGCCTGGTTGAGGCCGGCCGCCGCGTCCTCGCCGAGCGCCCCGACCCCAGCGACGTCCGCGCCGCCGAGCGCCGCCGCCTGGCGCTGGAGGGAGTCGCACGGGAAATCGACGCCGGCTTCGCGCGCGAAGCGCTGCCGCCGGATCTGATCGGGGTGCGTGCGGAGATCGTGGCCACATTATCGACCGATGCGCCAAACATATCAGAACGCGAGTAGTGGGTTAGTTTGAATTTTGTCCTTTGGTTTCGGCCCCTCCGCCCCGCAGGATTAGGAAAGCCCCTCCGCCCCAATTCTGGGGGACCGGAAAATGCCACTCTCCGAAATCGGGTCCCCCAGAATTGGGGCGGAGGGGCGAACTCCGAGTTCCCCAGAATTGGGGTGGAGAGCCCATCCTAATCCTGCGGGGCGGAAGGGCAATTCTGATCGACCTCTAGCATCGCTTTCGTGATCCTATGAACATGCCTGCCTCCAACTCAAATCTCACCACTATTATCTGGCGCACACGCGATCTGCCGCTAGAGCCCGCCGGCGTCGCCGCCTCCGGCGCGGCAGCCATCGCCATGGGCCAACGGCTTTTGGACGCTTCCGATGAAACACTGGCTGCGCTCACAGGAGTATCCGGCGACGGGTTTTTGATCCTGCTTGGCCTCGCGGACGATCTTCCGTGGGCGGACGGCGTCGTTTATCTAGGACGCGATCCCTCGGCCGCCGCACTGCTTGTCCCGACGACGTATGCACCCAGCGTTCCCCTCGCCCTGCTTGCCGGCGCGCTGGCATTGCGCCATCCCGAAGTGAAGCCGCCGCTGGCGCTGATCCCGAACTGGCCGGCGCTCGTGTCCCTTGCGTCCGCCCGAACGATAGCGCGCGAGACGCTGGCCGAGTGGCGGCTAACCGAGGAGACGCGATGATCTCTCAGCCTGACGCCCTCGCTTCTTGGGAGCCGTTTCTGCGTCTGTTTCCCGATGCAGATCTCGTCGCCGCGCTGGCGCCGCTCGCGCAGCGCCTCGACGCGGCGCTCGGGCCGATGCGCACGCGCGACCGCGTGGACGAGGGCGATCCCGACGGCTTCTCGGACATCGGGCGGCGCGGCCCTTACGAACGTCTTCTCCTTTCCGAATGGCTCCTCGCCGACGAAGCGCCGGATGAGTTTCTGCGCCGCGCCGCGATGGGCGAGCACGGGTTCTTACAGCTGGCCCGGCGTACCCGCACCGGCGGACGCATCTCCTTCGCTCTGTTTGACGCCGGCCCCAGCCAGATCGGCGGGCCGCGCATCGCACATCTGGCCCTGCTGATCGTCCTCGCTCGCCGCGCCGAAGCGGCGAAGGCGCGCTTTCGGTGGGCAATTTTGCAGAAGCCCGATCAGGAAGCAACCGTCGGCCTGACAGAATCCAGCATCCGCGCGCTGCTTTTGGCCCGGACATCGGCGGCCCCGACTGCTGAAATGTGGGACAAGTGGCGAGCGCGCGCGGCGGCGCAAAGCGACGTCGATGATTTTTGGGCCATCGGCGGCGAGCGGCTTGCCCGTTTCGCCGCGCACGACGGCGCGGCGAGCGTCCTGGTGCGCGATGAACTGGGCCTGGAGACTAGCGAAATCTCGGCCCATGTCCACCGCCCCGGACGAGCCGATTCACACGTTCAACTACTGCTGCCGCCCGACGCGATTTGCGCGCGGCTGCTGCGCGATCCGTTCGCCGCCGCCGTAGCCACGCCCACACAAGCGCGCCCCAATATGGCGCCGGCGTCTAACCTTCTGTTTACTCCCAGCGGCGGCAAATTGATCGCGCGGGCCCAGGGCGGCGGCCTGATCGCCTATCCCGTCCCCAATTCACCGCGCTCTGGCCCCGGATATCCAAAGATCTACCAGCATCCGGCGCGTCAAAAGATTCTCGCCGCCGGACGCATCGGCAAAGCCTACGTCATTGTGACACGGCCGGCGACCGATGCGCTGCTCGTTTACTGCCTGGGCGGCAAGAACGGCAATGTGGCGGCCGGCGGATACCCGCTGGATGCGAAATATCAGGGAACGATCGATACGATATCAGACGCGCCCCTGCTTCCGTGCTTCGCCGAACCACACGCAAATCCCGAGGGCTCGCGCCTGATCATCGCTCTGCCGCGCAATTCGGCGGGACCGCGCCGCCTTTCCATCGCGCACCTCCATCGGGACGGCAAAGGCGCCGCCTATGTCAGTCAGCGCTACAGCAACGGCGTATTTCTCGCCGCGCGCGGCGCGCGCGACCGCATCATTTACGGCCTGGAAGTTACAAACGGCTGGAGCGTGGCGATTGTCGGCAGCGAGCGCACGCCGCACGAGATCACCGGCCGGCCGGATGCACAATCCCAGGGTCTGTTCGAAGGCTATGGAGCAGATTTGGTCGACGCGCGCTCGGTGCTGATCGCCGCGCATGTGGGGGACGAAGAATGGACGGCGCTGACCCGCAACGGCATGATTGCGCTGAGGTCGTGGCCGGATTTCCGCGTCGTCGGCGTGATCGCACAACACGACAATCCACTCCCCGCCCTCGTACTGCTGGAGCCGGGCGCTCGGCGGCTTCGGGTTCAAGGCCCCAACCAGTCACATGCCCTTCCCTTTACGAATGCGCCGATCGAGCATGTCACCGTCAGCCACGCGGCGGCGACCATCGCTTACTCGACCACAGACGGTGAAGTGTTCATCTATTCGCTGGAGCATCAAGCGGTCCTGTATCAGTTGGCGCCGAACGGGAGCAGCTCATGACACTCGTGAAGCCACGCTTTCTCGTTCACCAGGGCGTCGTGGACGCCTCGGCTCTGTTCTTCGACTTCGCCTTGCTGGGCGAAGCAGAAGCGCGGCGGCGCGTGCTGACGCTTTGGGCGCCGGGCGCCGTGGTCCACGCCGTCGCGGGCGGTCTGCTGCTGCGTTTCGCCCATCCTCATGAGATCGACTGCCGCCGCACGCCGGGCCTGCCGCTGACATCGCGCAAAGACGTCCTGCTGAGCGCGCCATTGACCGACGACGAGTGGGACACAATCGCCCCGCCGCCGCGCACGATCTGCATTCTCCGAAACGGCGTGGCGGCTTTGTTTGCTCTCACAAGCGAGACGCGGACGGACCCGGCGGCATGGCTTGACGTCTCCCCATGGCCTTTTCTGCCTTCGCAAACACTCGGCGCCGCCCTCGCGCCGCCGCAGGTGTTCGAATCGCTCACGAAATTCGATCCGCGCACGCAGC
>JAOQAA010000443.1 GCA_025963815.1 Capsulimonas sp. | reverse complement strand
GAATTCTGTCCAAATACTCTTCCTGGAACTGCGTCGTCACAATATGGCGGCCGGGGAATAAGAGATACATAACATGTCTCCAAACACGAATCTGCACGGTTGCTGCGGAAACTTTACCCGATAATCGCGCGCTGTAGAGTATGCCCTAGCAGTCCACCTCACACCAGGAGACCATATGAAAACAACTTTCGCGGCCATTCTCGCCGTTTGCGCCCTGTCCACATCCGTGTTCGCCGCCGCGCCCAAGGCGCCGGTCACCCATAAGATGGCGGCCAAGGTGATGACCTGCCCGGCCTGCAAAATGCCGATGCCGATGAAAAAGACCGCCATGTATTCGGTTCCGGTCAAGGTCGGCAAGAACACCTACTATTGCTGTGCGGGATGCCCCGCCGGCAAAAAGGCGGCCGCCGCCGCGATGACCCCGAAAATGGGCAAAAAGCACGCAATGTAAGACAGGACGCGGGGCCGGCGCTCTGCATTGCCGGCTCCGCGAACGGCTGCCGATGGGAGGTATACTACTCGGGTCGCCAACGACGCGAACCAGAATTTCCACTCAGAGGAGAGCCAGCATGACAGACGAACTGACGCCACGTTACCCCGGACCGGTGTCCGCCGCGATGCTGGAGGAACTCCCCAAGTACGTCATCGCCGATCCCTATCCCTTTGTCCTCGATCTGCCCAATTGCGAAGGGATGTACCTTGCCACCGTGGACGGCCAGCACCTCTTCGACTGGGCCGGATACTTCGGCTCGAAGCTCATCGGACACAACCACCCGCGCCTCTACGAGCAAGATTATGTCACGCGGCTCGTCTGCGCCGCGAACAACAAGGTCGCCAACCCCGACTTTCTGACCCCTGAGTGCCTCGAATACTACCGTCTGCTGCACCGGATCGCCCCGGAGTCCATGCGCAACCCGCGCCTGGAAGTCTACGCCGTGAACTCCGGGGCCGAAGCCGTCGAGAACATGATGAAGTATCTTGTGGCGCGCTTCAACGCCAAACGGCGGGCGAAAGGCGCGGAGATCACGGGCAAACGGTTCTTGTACTTCGACAACGCCTTTCATGGCCGAACGGTGTTCGCGCTCGGCGTCACGCAGACAGTGAACCCCGTCGCCACCAAAGATTTCCACGGTCTCACCACCGGCGGCAACATCCAGATCCCCTTCCCGGCGATCAATACGTCCGAGCCCGATGAATGGAACGAGGATAAGCAAAAGCGTTCGCTGGAGATGATCGAGACAGTGCTGGAGCAGATGGCGCACGAGATCGTCGGCATCATCGTCGAGCCCATCCAGGGCGCGGGCGGGCACCGGGTCGCGACCAAAGAGTTCTTCCAGGAGCTGTCGCGCCTCGCGCACAAGCACGATGTCTATCTCGCCTTCGACGAAGTCCAGACCAGCCTCGGACCGACCGGTAAGATCTTCGCCATCGACAACTTCGATCTGCCCTACCCGCCCATGTCGGTCGCGGTCGGCAAGAAGTTCGGCTGCGGCGCAGTCTATATGTACGAGCCGCTGGAAGATCTCGGCGTGCTGGACTCCACCTGGGGCGGCGCCCTCGCCGACATGGTCCGCGTGGTCCAGGAAGTGAAGATCGTGGAGGAAGAGGGCCTGATCGAGGCCGCCAACGCCAAAGGCGAACGCCTCGCCGCCGGCCTGCGCCGCCTCGCCGAGCAGCCGTCACCGATCTACAACGTTCGAGGCATGGGCCTCTACCAAGGCTTCTCTCTGCGCTCGCCCGAAGCGAAGGGCCAACTGATCGAACGCGCCCTCGAAAAGCACGACTTATTGCTGCTCGGCGCGGGACGGCGCTCGATCCGCACACGGCCGTGCTTGTCGGTGACAAATGAGGAGATCGATAAGTTTCTAGAGTTGCTGGAGGATTTGCTGGGGGAGATTTGAGGCCTATTCCCCTGCGGTCCAGGCGAGCATTCCGAATTGTATGAAGAGTTTTCGAATTAGAAATTCTTCTCGGACCACGACAAAACTCGCTGGATTGTAATTATCAGCACCCCTTTTCCCGCCCGAAGGGCCTTGCTGGGAAAAGGGGGAAACGCGCTAAAGCGCGGGGGAATAGGTCACGAAAGGCCCATCGTCTCCCACTTCTCCAAAATCTCCATTGCCTGCTTGACCGTTTCGTACGCCTCCACAGCCGCCTCACCCCGCTCGCCGGTGAAATCGGCGGGCAGGCGGGCGAGGTCGCCGCGCTGGACGGCGGCGATGCTTTCGTCCAGCCAGCGAGCCAGTTTTTCCCATTGTTCGTCGCGAGACAGCGGCGGCTGACCGGGCATGACGTTAGCTCCCGTAGATGCGCGCCAGGATCGGATCGAAGCCGAGCGGCTTGACGCCGAAGACATCGGTGATTGCATGGCTTTGGGTGGTGTTGTCGAGGCCAAGATTGGAGAGCTGATCCCGGGTGACGGGAGGCTTGGGCATGATGGCTTCCATCACCGTGGCGGCGATCCGCAGGATCGGGACCGGGGCGTGAAGCAGTGGTTTGTTGACGTGCAATGACTTGGCGAAGCCCGTGAGCAGTTCGTTGAAGGAGACTTGCGTATCGCCGCCGACTTCGTAGACCTGATTCGCCGTGGCGGGATCGGCAAGGGATTTCACGACGCACGCTGTGAGGTCGTCGATAAAGATCGGCTGGAACTTGTTGAGGCCCGATCCCGGAACGGGAATCACGGGAAACGGCAGGGCGACCGGAAGGCCGCCGTGCTTGATCAAGTCGCCCATCTGCTCCACGAACTCGCCATCGGAGCCGAGAATAATCGAAGGGCGGAAGATCGTATACGCATAACCGCTGGCGGTGACGATCTGTTCGGCCGCCGCCTTGGTGCGCGAGTACTCAGACGGGGCGTTCGCATTCGCGCCGATCGCGCTCATGTAGACAAACCGGCCGGCGAAGCCCGCCTTGTGCGCGGTGTTGACCAAGTTCTGCGTGCCCTGCACGTGGATGCGCTGGAAGGTCTGTCCGCCCTTCGCCTCCTGAATGATGCCTACGAGATGGACAATGGCGTCGACGCCCCGGAACATCTCCGGAGTCAGCGTTGCGGCGTCCCCCACATCTACGCCGTCGATATAGGTAGCGCCCTTCTTCGCGCGGTCGCCCTGCGGCTTCTTTCGAGACAATCCGCGCACGGTATGCCCCGCCGCCAGCAGCGCCTCAATCGTATGGTTCCCGACAAAGCCCGAGGCTCCGGTGACCAAAACTTCCATGTAACTATCCGCTTTCTAAGTCCTCTCGGACCGACAACAGGTTCCTCGGAGGCGGACGACGGAATTCCGCCGCGCCTCTCGCCGTGATAACAGCACTGGCAGGCGAACGGTTCCAATCCACTTCACTCTCTTCATCCTACCCAGATCAAAGAAAACGCGCCCCGGAATAATATTCCAGGGCGTGTGACAAGTCCGCGAGCCGATTATCCGCCGCCGACAGCGTTGCGGGCGATGACTCCTGAGTAGAACTCGGCGCTAAGCTTGGGAGTGCGTTCCTGGGTTTCGTAGTTGACGTAGCAGATCCCAAAGCGTTTGGTGTAGCCGCAGGCCCATTCAAAGTTGTCCATCAGGCTCCAGACGAAGTAGCCTTTGACGGGGTAGCGCACGGCGGCGCGGTGCAGGTGGATCAGATGCTCCTGAAGATACATCACGCGGCCGACATCCATGATCTCGTTACCCGGCGTCAAACGATCCGGATTAGCGCAGCCGTTCTCGGTGATGTAGATCGCGGGCGCGCTCCAGGCTTCGGACACGAGACGCGGCCCCCAGTACATGATGCTCGGCCCGACCGCGAGCCACGGCATGTCCATGCGCGGGTACCCAGGGCCGCAATCGACGGCGGACCAGCCGCGCGCGGAGGAAGGATCGTGGCGGACATAAGTCGGCGCGTAAAGGTTCAGCCCGAGAAAGTCGATCGGCGAGGCGATGGCGGCCATCTCGTCATCGGTGAAGCTGGGCGCGTCGTCGCCGGCGTCCTCCAGATAGGCGGGATGGTACTGGCCTTCAAAGATAGGCGTCAGGTACATCCCAGACAGTTCGCGCAGCGCCTCGCGCGCGGCGGCGATATGCTCGGACGTTTCTAAAATCGGGACGATGTTCGGGATATTCTCGGCGAGGCCGACTTTGAGACCCGCCGGGCCGGAGGCGCGGATCGCCTGCACGGCCAGACCGTGGCCGTAAACGGCGTGGTGGCGCGCCTGGTTCAGCACACGCGGCGTGACGATCTTGCCGGGCGCGAACGGTTCAGCGCTGGCCGTATACCCCTTGTCCAGAAAGCACAGAAATTCGTTGATGGTAAAAATGCCGCTGAGGCGGTCGCCCAGTTCAGCGGCCATGTAGCCGGCGTAGTCGGCGAAGAC
>JAOQAA010000425.1 GCA_025963815.1 Capsulimonas sp. | reverse complement strand
AAGTTCGAAACACACTCAGAACTACGTGAGATGCTGCTTTCGACCGGCGACGAAGAAATCGTAGAGAACGCCCCCGGCGACTACTACTGGGGCATTGGTAAAGACGGATCGGGGAAGAATATGCTGGGGAAGATATTGGAAGAAGTCCGCGCAAAGCTTAAAAGCGCGGCGTGTTGAGTTGAGAGATTAGGAGCAGAATGATCCGTGCGTTGGTAACCTAAGCCGATGCGCTTCTCTGGCCTACAATACGTCAGGTGTGATAGATACGACGTTTGGATATAAATCTCTACTAACCGAATATCATTGTTAAGTGGGGAGGACGCAGGGATGAGTCACAGTATCGAAGAAATCGCGCCGGGGGTGGCGTGCGCGCATGGGAAGATCGTGAACTTCTATTATGTCGGCGAGCCGGGCGGGCCGTGGGTGCTGGTGGATACGGGAATGCCGCTGGGAGCGCCGAGTATTATTAGAACGGCGGAGGAGCGGTTTGGGAAGGACAGCAGGCCGGAAGCGATTGTGCTGACGCATGCGCATTTCGACCATGTGGGGGCGGTGAGGGCGCTGGCGGAGCACTGGGACGTCCCGGTCTACGTTCACGCCATGGAGCTGCCGTTCGTAACGGGGCGCGCGGATTATCCACCGTTCGATCCGACAGTCGGCGGCTTCTTTCCCGCCCTCTCACGCACGTTTCCGGAAAAAGGGATCGATCTTGGCGACCGAGTGCGCCTGCTGCCCGGATCCGGACCGGTGGACATTATGCCGGGCTGGGATATTCACCATACACCAGGTCATGCGCCAGGACATGTCTCGTTCTTCCGAGCGTCGGATGGCGTGCTGATCGTCGGCGACGCCTTTATCACGATGGACACGGACTCATTTCGCGACACCATGACGCAGAAGCCCGAGATTACGCGCCCTCCTTCCTACGCCACCTGCGACTGGGACGCCGCGCGCGATTCCGTTCAGCGTTTGGCGTCCCTGCGTCCAAAGGTGGTCGGGACCGGACATGGGCGTCCGCTCTCCGGGCCAACCGTCGCGGACGATCTGGAGACGCTCGCGCGAACATTCCATCGCCCGGCGCACGGCCGCTATGTGAACCAGCCAGCCCGGTTCGATCAGAACGGCGTAGTGTCGCTTCCCCCGGCCGTCCCCGATCCCGTTCCCGCCATTGCGGCGGGAGTCGGCGCGGCGGCGCTAGCAGGTGTCGCGATCGCCGCCGTTCGGCGCCATCAGGCAGAGATGGATTTGGAAGACGAGGATGAGTAGATAAGAAATTCGTAAAATCCTTGACAAAATATCAGCCATTCTGGATAATAGGATAAAACCATATTCCCTAGTATATTACTAGGGAATTATTCTAAAGAAAGCTGACGAGACGACTTGAGGCTGCGGGCGCTCCTTCTGGATGCACTCGCAGCCTCGCGTGTTTTTGGAGGATAAACGATTGTACGATATCGTCATTCTGAGCGGCAGTCCCTCACACTCGTCCGTGTCTCATGGAGTTCTTGGCCATGCTCGGCGTGTTCTGGAGAAACACGCGGTCTCCACGCATTTGATTTCCATTCGGGATCTGCCGCCCCGCGAACTGCTGCACGGTTTTGCCACAAGCACGGCCGTGCGCGGCCAGACGGAGCTTCTCGCAAGCGCGGGCGCGGTGATCGTCGGAACGCCGGCGCTCAGAGGCTCGTTCTCCGGCGTGCTGAAAACCTATTTGGATCTGCTGCCCGACCGTATTTTGGAAGGCAAGTCGGTCCTGACGATTTCCAGCGCCGAATCATCGGAGCAATTGGGAGTTGTGGATGCTGCTCTTGAGCCGATATTAGTTGAACTCGGCGCGTATAAGATCCTTCCAGGGGTCACCGTTCTCGACAGCCAAATCGAATGGAGCGAAGACCGCGAAATACGACTGCCAGATGACCTCGACCAAAGTCTGCATATCGCACTGCAATTGCTCGCGCGCACCATTCGAAAATAGAGGAGTTGGAAATGAGAAGATCGTGGAGCGAACGCCGCGCGGAGCCACGCGGTGTTGTCATTCCGTTTCGACTGGTCGTCACACGCCCCAGCGGGCGAGCAGCAGACACACATCATCGCGGAAAGCGCCGCCGGAGTAGGCTCGGGCGTCCGCGACGATAGCTTCCCCGCAGGAGGCGAGAGAGGCTCCCAGCAGAGCGGCGGCGTCAGCGGCCGCCATCAGCCCCTCAGGGCCATAGAACTCTCCGCCCTGGCGCGCTTCCGTGATGCCGTCGGTGGCGAGCAGCAGGATATCGCCGGCGCCCAGGGTTACGGACGCCGTGTCGTAGGCGGCTTTTTCCATTACGCCGATTGGAACGCCGTTCGCAAGGATGGCCTCCGCCTTCGCCCCGCAACGGATGAGCACCGGCGGTTCGGCGCCCGCCACGGCGATCTCCGTCTGGCCGGAGCCGGCGTTCACCACCGCCAGCAGCACCGCGACCAAACGCGGGTCGTCGTTCACATCATCCGGCGCGGCGGCCAGAACGTAACGATTGAGCTGCGCGAGCGCCTGCGCGGGGTTCGGGTTCTGCATCACGATGGCCCGCAGCGCGAACTTGACCTCGGCCATCATCGACGCCGCACGCATCCCCTTGCCAACCACATCGCCGACCACCAGCGCGACTTTATCCCCAATCGCGAAAACATCGAAGAAGTCGCCGCCGATCATCGCCTCCGTCCAGGCCGGCGCGTATTGCGTTTCGACCTCCAAATTGAGAAACGCGTCCGGCGCGGGCGCCTTCAAGAGGGTGCGCTGAAGGGTTTCCGCGATATGCCGCTGCTGGCCAAGAAGATCCTCACGCTCCTGCTCAAGCAGCGCAAGATCGCGCAGGTAAGAACGCATTTCATACTGTCGCCGCCTTGAACGAAGCGCGACACGCAGGGCGCTCACAAGAGTCGCCTTTCGCAGGGGACGCTCCAAAATGGCGGCGTTGGTGAAGGCGTCGATTTCCGCCAAAATTCTCCCGCTTTCGTGCGTATCGCGGCCGCTGGAGGAAAGGAGGACGATAGGAAAGTCCGACCAGGCTGGCTGCGCCTTGATTACCGTCGAGAGGGCGCCGAGCGCATGTGGGGTTAGCGCTTCTTCCGCCAGCAACGCGGCCCCGGCGCCGTCGGCGATGGACGCACAAAGCGCGGGCATGTCCGGGCAGGGTTCCGCCTGGAAGCCGGCTTCTTGAAGCACAGCGCATGTGGTTGCGGAGTCGCGCCCCGTTGGCGTCAGCACAAGCACGCGCGTGTCCGATGGCGTCGGCTGGGTAGATCCGGTCACGCGGACGCCTCCATTGGCCCCTCAAACGTGGGAACACCGGTGAGCAGCCCCCGGAACTGCGTCAGCGGTTCGCTAATCGTGATGCCCGCATCGCCGCCCAGCGTCAGCTCGCGGATCGTCTGCTCATGGCTGCCGCTGCGGCGCTTGAACACGGAAATTGCCTTCTTGATCGCGCCTCCAAACTCAAAGTAGCGGAACAGCAGAGCCGTATCCGCGATATAGCTGATATCCAGGCCCGGAACCGGCGCGGCCGCCATCATTCCCGCCTGCGCGGTGATCAAAAGCGTGGTGACGCCCTGCTGGGAAAGATAAGTGAGCAGCTCGTGCAGCTGCAATATTAAATAACGCTCGCCAGGCATGGCGTTGAGGTAGCCATTCAGACTGTCGATCAGGACGATCTTCGCGCCGCCCTTCTCCACGGAATCACGCACCCGCTGAATAAACTCATTCGGCGCAAGCTCCGCCGGATCGATCGATTGGATCTCGACGCAGCCATTATCGACGTGCGGCTTCAAGTCCATATGCAGCAGTCGCGATCGCTGGAAGAGGGTCGCGGGGGTTTCCTCGAACAAAAACATTGCGGAATTCTCGCCGCGCTCCGCCGCCGCC
>JAOQAA010000401.1 GCA_025963815.1 Capsulimonas sp. | reverse complement strand
CATTCGCCGGCCTTCCGACGCGGGACGATTGCGTCATTAAGTCGGCAAAATGCATCACATCCCGCCCAGGCGGGCTTGAAAGGCGCCGATCACCTCTTGCCCCGCGCTGGAGTCGTAGATCGCGTACGTCACATGGGCGAAGCAGTTTTCGAACGGGCCGTCGGGGCCGAGCGCTTCGGCGAATAAGTCCGCGATCATGACCGGATCGTTCTGGAAAACGCCGCAGCCCCACGCGCCTAAGATCAGCGTGTCGTGGCCGCGTTCATAGGCGACCCAGAGCACTTTGTGCAGACGCGCCTCCAGCGTCTGTCGAATTAACGGGACATTGTGCGGCTCGTTGCGGCGCACCGCGCCCGCATTGACCGCCGGGGCCGTGATAAACGAAGCCGTATACGCCGTCTCCAGCAGAGCGCCGTTGTCATCGCGGATCACGGGGACGCGCGGCGAGTAGATCATATGGTCGGAGTACAGGCATGTGCCCAGTTGCCGATGATGGTCGTACATCGCTCGCGCTGTGAGAAGGCACGGATACAGCCCCGAGGACCGCGCCAGTGACTCTTCCTGCGCCTGACTCCCGTTCAGGAACCCGCCGCCCGGGTTCTTGGCCGAGGCAAAGTTCAGGGCCACCGGATCGGCCGCCGCCAGGCGGCGCGCCGCCTCCAATGTCGTCTCCACCGTCACCTCCGCCACCGTCTCTCCAGTGCGCTTCGCGCACGACGGAATGGGATCCGGGAAGTCGGACGGCGCATACAAAAGCGTCCCCGCCATCGCCGCCGCCTGCGCGTCCCGGATGTCTACTATTTGCCCCGACGGCGCCGTGTAACACCCCGCCTCAAAGATCGCCAGCGTCTCCTGCGCGGCTTGTATTCGTGTTGATTTCTTCATTGTATTATTGACACTATCGCCGGAGGAGTGGGATTTGATAAAGTGACAGATGCTCTGAGTAACATGGCATGATATGTGCAATCCGCCTTCGATGGATAGGCACGTCCGACCGATTCTTCCATCATTCACAAGGAGCATCTCCGTCATGAACCGCACTCTCTTAATTGCCGCCTCGCTGCTGTTTGCGGCCCCTCTCGCCGGCCACGCCTGGGACGCCGTCGGTCACCAAACCGTCGCGAACATCGCGTTTGACAGCCTCGACGCTCCCACCAAAATCAAAGTCAAAGCGATCATGGACGCCGACCCTCGCCACCGCACGCTGGACAAGCTGAGCGTATGGCCGGACGATATCAAGCACACGAACGCCGTGCCCTCGGGCGATCGCCACCCCGAATGGCACTTCGCGGATGTCACCGTCACCGACACATCCGCGCTCTCGCTCGATGAGCAGGCCGCGTTTCTCCAGCAGCCGAACACCGTCACCTCGGCGATCGCGAAAAACACATCCACTCTCAAAAACACAGGCAAAACACCCACCGAGCGCGCCGACGCCCTCGCCTGGATCATCCATCTGGTCGGTGACGCCCACCAGCCGCTCCACTGCATGACACGCGTCACTCCCGCGCATCCCGCGCCCGAAGGCGACAAGGGCGGCAACTCCTTCTTCTTCAAGCTCCCGCCCCCGGCGGCGCACACGCGCGATACCGAGCTCCACGCCTATTGGGACACCGCGCTAACCCTGGAGGCGACGCCCGGGTCTCCCGAGACAAAAGCGCTCGCCCTGGAGCACAAGACGCCCATCGCATCTCTCCCGGGCGCCACGCATCTCAACCCCATCGAGTGGGCGGAAGAAAGCTACGCCCTGCACCTGCGGGTCTACAGCCTGCGCGAAGGCAAAAAGCCCAGCAAAGCATACGCAAAAAAAACGCTCTCCACATCGCAGCAGCGCATCACATTGGCCGGATATCGTTTAGCGGGATTACTGCGGGAAACCCTGCGCGACGCGCCGCAATAAGCAAGCGCCCGCGCCGTCATAGAAATGCGCCGCGCGCCCGGCGATTAAAATCGCCGGGCGCAGTGTGCGTAACATGCGATGCCCGAAGTCTGAACTATCGCCTTCTTGCGGTATGGGCCGCCGCATGCGCGGAGCATGTGCTGCATTTCTTCGAAGAAGCGCGGACTGGGGATGACGGGCCGCGATGTGCGATCGCGCAGGCTCGGGCATGGACGCGCGGCGAGGTCACGATATCACAGGCCCGTGCGGCGGCGGCTTATCGATCAGGTCGATGCAGATATGCATGGCGCTATTTGGAGGCCGGATCTAAATAAAAGAAGTAACAGAGCATGAAGGCGGCTATAAAATAAGCTCCCATGCCGCCGTGATTCCAAAGCATGAAATACGCAATTGGGAGAAGCACGGCGTACGCAGCCGCGATCCAGGCTACAAGGATCAGGCGTCTGCGCAGCGTCTCGGAATTTCCGAGCAGTATTCTGCGTAACGTTTTCTTCGGGTGAGGCGAGACAGGGGCTGGTTCGATTTCGCTCATGGAGTAATTATACTGCGCTCCACACGATTTTGCGCGATGTGTTTTTCGTGGGCGTGTGTGAGGATGGCGATGGTTTTGGAGTGGTCTTGCTGGAAACGGTCTGCGTATTCCTGGATGATGTCGAGAGCGGTTTTGCCATCGTGATTGCGCACGTCGATGTCCGCGCCGGCCTTGAGGAGTATGTGGAGAACATCACCCCGCGTTTGATGCATGGCGTGCATCAGTGCAGTGCGTCCCCGGTTGTCCTGAGCGTTTACATCGGCGCCGAGTGTCAAGAGCAGTTCCGCAATTTCCGGTCTATGACCGAGCCTGGCGACGCTCATGAGCGCGGTTTTGCCATCGTTGGCGCGGGCGTTCACGTCGGCGCCGTGTTCGGCGAGGAAGCGCAGGGCTTCGATCCGCATGGATGCGGCTGCGACCATCAGCGGCGTTGTGGCGTCGTCGGATCGCGCATGGATGTCCGCGCCGGCTTCCAGCAGCACGGCGCAGATTTCCACAGAGGCAGCAGGGACAGTAGGGCTGTAATGCGCCGCAGCGTAGTGCATGGGCGTTGAGCGGACGTTGTCTCTTGCGTTGACATCCAGCCCTAAGCCGAGCAGGTAATGCACGGAGGCAATGCCGCCACGCCACGCCGCAAGGTGAAGCAGGGTTCGGTCGGCGCGGTCCACGGCGTGAAGATCCGCGCCGGCGTCGAGCAAGGCGCGGATGCAGTCGATGCTGCCTCGCAGAGCAGCGTCCACCAGCGGCGGCTCTCCGAATCGGCCAGGCTCATTCGGGTTGGCGCCGGCTCGCACCAAGGTGGTGACTTGCGCGGCGTCGCCTTTCAAGACGGCTCGGTAGAACTTTGTGTTGCGCCTCTTTTTGTCTTCCATAATAGATCTATTATACTGGAGCAATGAGAGACTGAGGTTGATGATATGGCAATAGCCGCCGCCAAATCTCCACATTTGGCGGCGGCTGGTTGTTTTACCGCTTCACGATCAACGCGTCGTTCCCGCCGGTCACGAAGCTTCGGACCATGGGCGAGGCGATCATGTCGTGCGGGAAGCCGAGTTCGATCTCGCTGGCTTCGTTCAGTTTTGTCAGCTGCTCGGCGCCAAGCGTCACGTCCACGCTGGCGAGGTTGTCTTCGATTTGGGCAAGCTTGCGCGTGCCGACGATCGGGATCACGCTTGGCCCCTGCGCGAGCAGCCAGGCAAGCGCCACCTGAGAGGGAGTTGTCCCGATCTCGGCGGCGACATCGATGACGGCTTGCGCGATGGTGAGGCTGCGCTCCGGCACAGCATTTCCTCCGGTCGCTTCAAAGCGTGTTCCTTCCGTTTTCGCACCACCGTTGTACTTCCCGGTAAGCACGCCCTGGGCGAGCGGCGACCAGGGAGTGACGCTCAGGCCCAGCGCATTCGCCATCGGGATCAGATCGCGCTCCGGGGTGCGTTCGATCAGACTGTACTCGATCTGGAGGGCGACAAACGGCGTCCACCCGCGCAGTTCGGCCAGCGTATTGGCCTGCGACACGATCCAGGCCGGCGTGTCCGAAACGCCCACATAGTTCACCTTACCCGCCCGCACCAAATCGTCCAGCGACTGCATCACTTCGTCCACGGGCGTGGTGAAGTCCCAGGCGTGCAGCCAAAGCAGATCGATATAATCCGTCCCTAATCGCTTCAGGCTGCCCTCCACCGAACGCCGCAGGTTCTTGCGATGGTTGCCGCCTGCGTTCGGATCGCCAGGAAACAAGTTCTCCCCCATCCGGTCGTTCAGCGAGAACTTGGTCGCCAGCACAAACCGATCCCGGTCCTGCGCGATCAGCTCCCCCACGATTCTTTCGCTGCTGCCGTTCGTGTACATATTGGCCGTATCGATAAAGTTGCCGCCCGCCGCCACAAAGGCGTCGAACACCGCCTGCGAATCCTCCTTGCCCGCTCCCCATCCCCAGTCCTCGCCAAAGGTCATCGTTCCCAGACAGATCTCCGAAACGCGCAGCCCGCTGCGCCCCAGCAGTTTGTATTTCATAGTGTTCTCCTCCAAATTCGATACTGTGATTATGGAAGAGCCAAGGCCAGGACGCATAACCGATTAATCGCAAATTCTTGCACGATTCTCTCAAGCGAGTATTTTTATCATTCTTCAATAAAGTAATGCGTTTTGATATTGTTAAAAATTATTTCCGGATTGCCTGCTATACTGTATTCATATTACTGTTTGAACTTTAAACTTTGATAGCGTGGAAAGGCTTCTTCATGATCACTCTCTCGTCCTCCCTGCGGCGCGCCGGCCGAAATTTTGGGCTCATGTCCATCGGCGTCCTCTCGACTCTGGGAGCGCTGTCGCTCACCCATATTGGCCCCGCACAGGCGCAATCTTCGTCTCCAACCCTCGCGTCCCTACAAGCGCAAATCGCCGATCTACAGGCCGTAACCGTCGACCTACACGGGCGGGTCGACAATCTCCAGGGCAAGACTGCCAATCTGCAAGAGCAGATCACCTATTTGAAAGCTCATCCGACCCCTGGACCCGCCGGCCCGCAAGGCGTCAAAGGCGACACGGGAGCTAAGGGCGACACCGGTCTCGCTGGCCCGCAAGGGCTGAGGGGATCCGCTGGTCCCCAAGGGTTGAAGGGCGACACGGGAGCGCAGGGACTGCAAGGTCTCAAGGGAGCGCAAGGCCTGAAGGGCGAGACGGGGCTGCAAGGCGCCAGGGGCCCCGCCGGCCCGCAAGGCGTCAAAGGCGACATCGGCCTAGCCGGTCCACAAGGAGCCAAGGGCGATACGGGAGCCGTCGGCCCACAAGGAGCCAAGGGCGACACCGGGGCGCAGGGCCTGCAAGGAGTCAAGGGCGACACCGGAGTCCCGGGGCTGCAAGGGATTCAGGGGCCGGCAGGTCCTGGGTTCACCTTGGACAAGATCGCGATCCTTGACAAGCTCAGCCTTTCGAACAATATTCTGACCATCAGCGGCGTCAATGTTCAAATCGTGGATGGGACCGGCCGCACCTCCAGCACATCGGGACTTGGCAACTTGATCATCGGTTACAATGAGCCCAGCGTCACGGTCTTCCAAGCGCGCACCGGCAGCCATAACTTGATCATCGGAGCCGCCCAAGGCTACACCTCCTACGGCGGCATCATCGCCGGTTTCAACAACAGGATTACGGCGCCATACGCTTCGATCACGGGCGGATTCTTTAACACCGCCAGCGGGGAAGGATCCAGTGTCTCCGGCGGCTACAGCAATACGGTGAGCGGCAGCTATGACTCTATCAGCGGCGGCTCCGAAAACGCGGCGAGCGGCGGGGCCTCCTCCATCAGCGGCGGCCTCCAAAACAAGGCGCGCGGCGCCTACGCCTCCGTCAACGGCGGCGTAGACAACACGGCGAGCGGCTTATGTTCCACCGTCAGCGGCGGCTTCTACAATTCGGCGAACGGCATCTATGCCTCAATCAGCGGCGGCGCAAATCTTACGGAGAGTGCGCAAAAAGGCTGGATGGCCGGCAGCCTATCCACGGCCCCGACGACGAATGGTAATTTCTCGTCCCACTAGGTTCGCCTACTTCGATCCTCAAAATACCGATCTCGGCCCGGAGACGCACAGCGTTTCCGGGCCGCGTTCGTTTGTCTTCTCTCATACGATTGCTGAAGAGGGTTTCGCCCGCCGCTCGGCCACAATCAACTCACGCCAATGAGTGGTCCCAGAAAAGAAACGCAATCGTTGATTCTCTGGAGTGCCCGGAGGGGCACATCGTGCACTTCTA
>JAOQAA010000352.1 GCA_025963815.1 Capsulimonas sp. | reverse complement strand
TAACGTCTTTCTGCTTGATGATTTTCACACCGGACGCGTCCGTAAAAGTCGGTTCAAGAATATGGGCAATCTGGTCATCTCGCCAGCTCATCCATTGCGTCAGCTTCCAAGCTGTCGGACTAGTGTTATGAGTGGCGCCTGCGGCGACGAGATCCGACACAAGCGCGAGCGTTAGGATCAGCATGAGAGCGCTGGAACCTTTGTTTTTACTCATCTATGCCTCCGAAGTTGCCGCGCCTAGAAAGGAGAAACTGAGAAACTCTCAATCCAGCTATTGTTTTGCTGCGTAGAAGAATCTGTCCCAGCGCTCCCAGAAATCCGGAAACGTCTTCGCCACGCAGCCGGGATCGAGGATCGTAACGCTGGGGAGGCGCAGGCCGGCGACGGCGAAGGACATGGCCATGCGGTGGTCGTCGTAGGTCTTGATCTCGGCGGCGTTGTACTTGCCGTCCGAGGGTGGGGTGATGACCCAGAAGTCGCGGCCTTCCTCGACACGGACGCCGAGCTTCGTAAGCTCGTTGGTAATGGCGGCGACACGGTCGGTTTCTTTGACACGGAGACTGGAGAGGCCGTGGATCGTGCTGGGGCCATCGGCAAAGGCGGCAATCACGGCGAGAGTTTGGGCGGTGTCGGGAATGGCTTCGAGGTTGACGTTAATCGCTTTGAGTGTCTTGGGGCCGCGAAGCGCGATTTGAGACCCAAAATCGACATCGCAGCCCATCTTCTCCAGAACACGCGCGAACTTCGCGTCGCCCTGGATCGAGCCGGCGCCCAGATTCTCGAGGACAACATTGCCGCCCGTAACCGCCGCCGCCGCGAGGAAGTAGGTGGCGTTGGACGCGTCGGCCTCCACATCGTACTCGCGTCCCTGGTAACGCTGTCCGGCGCTCACCGTGAGGGTCCGGTAGTTATCGTTAACCATCTCGACGCCGAAAGTATGCATGACATTCTGCGTCATATCGACATAGGGTTTGGAAATCAAATCGCCGACGATTTCGATCTCGACATCCTGGTGGGCGTAGGGCGCGACTTGAAGCAGCGCGGTAAGAAATTGGCTGCTGACGTCGCCACGCAGCAGGCATTTGCCGCCAGGCAGGCCGCCGCCGCGCACGCGGACGGGTGGGCAGCCATTGCTGTGCGTGCTCTCCGCATCCACACCCAGAGTGATCAAGGCGCCGAGCAGATCGCGGATCGGGCGCTCGCGCATGCGGGCGACGCCGTCCAGCACAACATCGGAGCCGGTGGGCGCAAGGCAGGCCGCCGCTGTCAGGAAACGCACCGTCGTTCCGGAGTTGCCGATAAATATTGGGGACTTTTTCGGCGCGGTGAATGCTCCACCAACGCCGTTGACTTCGAAGTCGCCGGCGTCGGTCAGAGTGACATCGACGCCGAGGCTGCGCAGCGCTTCAAACATGTATAGAGTGTCGTCGGATTGCAGCGGATCGCGCAGGATGCTTTTGCCGTCGGCCAGAGCCGCGAGCAGCAGCGCTCGGTTGGTAATGCTCTTGGAGCCTGGCAGGCGGACAGCAGCGTCCACGGGACCAGCCACGGGTGTCAGGGGAAGTTTTTCAGGGTATTCATAAGACGGCATAGGTGATTTTAGCACTTTCTTGAGATTTGGGCAACGCTGCTTGCAGCATTTAGTCATCTCTCGCGTTTCCTAAAAAAACTCAAAACAGATGCTTCATCGGATTTTCATTTCTGCCTTGTATTATTTAGAAATATCGTTTTGTGAGATTTTAGAGTACTTATGATGAACAAACGCATTCTGTTCGCTTTACAGCTGGCGCCGCTGTGGTGACATTAGGTTCTGTCGCGACCTACCTTGCTTCCGCCGCTCCCCATAACGCCGTACAGACTGTGCGTGCCGTATCTCCTGCCCCCGCCTTGCCGGCGTCGGTGGGCGCGCCTGCTGTTGTGGACGCCGCAAACGCCTTTCTTGCCACGCTCTCGGAGAAACAGAGGCCAGTAGCGCAGATCGATCTGACGGCGGGAAACGCCGCCCGGTGGTCGAATTTTCCCGCAGGCTCGGCTCAATGCGAACTTTAGCGATGTCTACGTCGGTCCTGGCCGGGATGGCCAGTTTCCCGTTCGTGAGGGAGTTCCAGTCTCTGGGCTTTCCGCCACTTCTCAAAAACTAGTCAAGAAGGCGATTGCGGCCTGGACAGGGGACACCGCGCAAGCCACCGCGTATCGCAAGCGTTACTATGCCGAGTTGAACCAGACAAAGGTGTCCTACTCAGGAGCCACGGCGCTGAACCAGGAAGGCGACTATGTACGGATTGATGGGCCGCACGTCTGGATTGAGTTCGCCTGCCAGGCTGATGACCATTACCACACGATCTGGCGCGACCGGGTAACAGACTACGGCGCCGAATTCTCCTTCTGAGGCGCAGATGCGACGATTATTTCTGATACTGCTGCTTCTGATGGCGGTGATGAGTCCGACATGGGCGCATCCAATGCCCAGTTCGTCGGTCGTGCTGCGTCTCCATCGCGCCGAGATCGACGCAGAATTGACGCTGCCGATTACGGAACTCGCCCTTGGCTGGGGTAAGCCGCTGACGCTCGACGCCGCGCGGGCCGTGCGGGAGGACGGCGATGCGCTCAAGGAATATCTCCACGCGCATGTCCGTCCCACCGCCCTGGACGGACGGCTGTGGACGGTCACGGTCCGTTCCCTGGCGCCGATCACTGCAAAGGCGCCGAACACGCGGGTGGCGTCAAGCCCGGATATCCAGGTGGACCTGACGATGACGCCGCCGCCGGGAGCGCCTGCGGATCGGCTGACCTTGAACTATGACGTTATCTTCCAGCGGCTGATCACACACCAGGCCATTGTCTCAATCGCGAGCGATTGGCGCAGTGGTCTGGTGGGCGGCTCTCCCATAATCCTCGGCGTTATGCGTGACACGCGGACATCGCTCGCAATCGATCGTTCTCATGGGAGCTGGCTGCGCGGATTCACTGCGCTCTTTGGAATGGGCGCGCGGCACATCGCCGAAGGGACAGACCATTTGCTGTTCCTGCTGGCGCTGCTGCTGCCGGCGCCTTTGATCGCTGCGGGAAATCGCTGGGGCGGTTACGCCGGGGGCAAAGAGGCGTTGCGGCGGATCGTGAAGATCGTGACGGCGTTTACGGCCGGCCATTCGCTCACACTACTGCTCGGCGCGCTCGGGTATGTTCACCTGCCGACGCCGCTGATCGAGTCCGCAATCGCGCTGTCGATTTTCGTCTCCGCAATCCATGCGCTCCTGCCAATATTCCGAGGCAAGGAGATCTTCATCGCGGGAGGATTCGGTCTTGTCCATGGCTTGGCGTTCGCCGCGACCCTCACGGAATTTGGGCTAGACCCGCTCACCATGGTCTCAAGCGTCCTGGCGTTTAACCTCGGGATCGAAGCGGTCCAAATCCTTGTGATTGGCGTCACGATGCCCTGGCTGCTGCTGCTTGGCGCGGACACGCGCCTACCCGCCGTTCCGGATGGCGGGAGCCAGCGTCACAGGGATCGCCGCATTAGGCTGGATAGCGGAGCGCGCATTGGGATGGAATAACCCTGTAGGCGCCTATGTCGAGCTGGGCGCCGCACATGCCGTCTGGATCGTCGCAGGACTGGCGGCCCTGTCCGTGGCGATCACGCTTCGCGAGCGTCGCCTCCCGGGTGGAAATCATTGTTAGCAAGAATTAACCATCATCTCCGGTAAACGCATTGGGGATAATATTGATCTGCGCGGAGCCGCTGCGCAGTCGAATGACTTCCACGACGTCGAAGCGGCAGGGAATATCGTTGAGTTGATGGAGGGAGAGATAAGCTTCGGCGAGCGCCAATAATTGGCGGCGCTTGGGGGCGTTTACGGCTTCGGATGGGGTGACTTGTGTGGAATCGCGCCGGGCGCGGCGGGTTTTGACTTCGATGAAGACGAGATACTCGCCGTGCCAGCCGATCAGGTCGATCTCGCCCCGGCGCATGTCGTGGAAGGGGCGCACGTTGGCGTCCACCATCCGATATCCGTGCGCTTCGAGAAAGGCGATTGTGTCCGCCTCGCCGTCAGCGCCGATCGTTTTACGATTGATCCCCATAACGGCTTGATCTGGGTGCGGCGGCGACGGGCGCGAATGACCGGCGGTGAATAGGGCAGGGGCCGTGCTCGCGCAGGGCGGCCATGTGAACCGCCGATCCATATCCCTTGTGCTTGGCGAAGCCATACTCCGGATACTTTTTGTCGTAAGCCACCATCATACGGTCTCGGGTGACTTTCGCCAAAATGGAGGCGGCCGCGATGCTGACGCTGAGGCCGTCGCCGCCGACAATGGCTTTTTGAACCGCGCAGGGAATTCCATGCACTGGAAGCCCATCGATGAGCACAATGTCGGGCGCCCATTCCTGAGGCAGATTGCGGACCGCTTTGTTCATCGCCAGGTGCGTGGCGTGCAGGATGTTGATCTGATCGATCATCTCACGCGGCACGATGCCGACACCTACGGCGAGTGCTTCCGCCAAAATCCGATCGTACGCTTTTTCGCGGCGTTTCTCGGTCAGCTTCTTGGAATCATCAATGCCGTCTGTGGAGAAGGTCTCCGGCAGAATCACGCAGGCGGCGACTACGGGGCCGGCGAGCGGACCGCGTCCCACCTCATCCACGCCGGCGACGATGGCGTGTCCCGCCTCGCGCGCCGCCAATTCAAAGCTCCAAAGATCGATGGTTTCTTTGCTCATAATTTTATTGGATCGCGCGCATCCGACGAAGCGGCCAGAAGATGAATTGCGCTTTGCCAACCACACGATTGGCTTCCAGTGGTCCCCATTCGGTGCTGTCTTTGCTGTCGTTTCGGTTGTCGCCCATCATAAAGAAATGTCCAGAAGGAATGCGTTCCGCTGGAGAAGCGCTCAGGAGATCATACTTTTCCGGCGAAATCTCGTCTCCGTCCAAGCGGCAGTTCTGACCGTCGCGCTTGAGCGATTTTCCATCCGAGATCTGTAGATCGTAATCTGGGTCTTCGGCGGTGAACGGCTCGTCGATACGGATGCCGTTGCGGCGCGTCACCCCAGGCTCGATCCGTACGGAGGCGCCGGGGAATCCCGTCACGATTTCGCCGATGCGCGACTTCGGGACTGGAACTCCATTGATCAGCACGGCATCCGGCCGGAAGCGAACATGGTAGCTTGCCTGAGTATCGTATTGCGGCTCCAACTGCACGCGCTCCTTCATCTCCTCGCCAAACAAGCCCACAAGCGCAAATTTATCGCGGATGTTCGTATGCGTGTAAGGCATGCCGTTGATGTACACTCTCCCCGCCGTCGTCTGCAGGACATCACCTGGCAGTCCAATCAATCGTTTGATGTAATTGATCGGCGCTCCAGACGGTTCGTTGGGGGAGCCTTCGGTTGCGGCGGCCGGTGGAATGAAGACCACGACGTTGTCGCGCTGCGGTGACCGCAGACGGTAATCAAGCTTGTTGACGAGAATACGATCGCCGGAGCCATTTTCGCCCAGCAGGGTCGGTTCCATGGAGGGGGATGGGATGAAATAGGCCTGAACGATGAACGGGCGAAGGATCAGGAAGACAAGGGCGATGGCGATGACGCCGGACTCAAGAAACTCGGCGGCGGAGCGGGCAAGGGCGCTTGCGCTGCGGACGAGGACGAGCCGCAAAACTGTCGCGCCCGCAATCAAAACCAGGATCCAGACAATGCTGAGATTCGCCAGCGTCTCGGTGATATTCGATGTCGGCAATGCGGGACTTTCCGTGAAAAATAGGTCGGAGCGCCGGCGCTCCAAAAACGAAAGAAAGCCGCCGACGGCGCCGGCGGCTTTCGATCCGAGCTAGAAGGTTCGCTTCTCCTTGATGCGGGCCGCCTTGCCGACCTTACCACGCAGGTAGTAAAGCTTGGCGCGACGAACCAGACCGCGGCGAGTGACTTCGATCTTCTCGACGCGCGGCGAATGCAGCAGGAACGAGCGCTCGACGCCGAAGCCGTTGCTGATCTTGCGCACCAGGAATGAGGCGCGCGAGGAGCCTTCCTTGTTGCCGATCACGACGCCTTCGAAAATCTGGGTGCGCTCTTTGCCGCCTTCGATAACCTTCACGTGGACGCGAACGGTGTCTCCGGGGCCGAACTGCGGAACGGACTCTTTTTTCTGAGCGTTCTCAATCTCTTGGATCAATGGATGCATGGTCTAGTTCTCCTCAGAACTCTCCCCCGCGGACGGAGAAGGAATTTCCTCTGAAAGCTGTTTGATCAGTTTCAGGTCTGACTTGGACGGCTGGAATGCCGACCAGAGGTCGGGCCGACGCGCTTGCGTGCGGCGGAACTGCTCCTTGCGTCGCCAGTTGGCGATCGCGGCATGGTTGCCGGAGAGCAGAACTTCTGGGATCGTCCATCCCCGAAAATCGGGAGGACGCGTATATTGCGGATATTCGAGCAGGCCGTCGCTGAACGTGTCGCCCGCCGCCGACTCTTCACTTCCCAGAACTCCGGGAAGGAGGCGCACCACGGCGTCGATCAGCACCAGGGCCGGCAGCTCGCCGCCGGTCAAAACATAATCGCCGATGGAGATTTCATCGGTCGCCAGGTGCTCGCGCACCCGCTCGTCAAAGCCTTCGTAGTGGCCGCACAGCAAGATCAAGTGCGACGCCTGCGCGAATTCATGCGCCATCGCCTGTGTCAGCGTTTTCCCCTGCGGGGTCAGCATGACGATCCGGGCATCTGGGGGCGGCTCTAAACTTTCCACGGCCGCGAAGATCGGTCCTGGACGCATCACCATGCCCGCGCCACCGCCGTAAGGCGTGTCGTCGGTGCTGCGGTGGCGGTCCGTCGTGTGATCGCGCGGATCATGTGCGGCCACTTCAACGCGGCCGGCTTCCTGAGCCCGTTTTATTATACTGTGCGAAAGCCCCGACCGAATCATCTCCGGGAAAATCGTGATAACATCGATCTTCAAGACATCTTAATCCAAGAGGCCGGGCACATCGCGCACGGTGATGAGGCCGCCGGGAACGTCCACGCTCAGCACGAACTCGGAGACGGCTGGGATCAGCGCGTTTTTGTCGGTGACATAAACGTCATTCGCCGGCGTGTTCAATACGTCGTTCAGGCGACCGAGGTCGCGTCCGGCGTCGGTGACGATCTTCAGGCCGATCAACTGATCGACATAGAACTCGCCTTCGGGCAGGCTGGGGCGCTCGGTCTCACGGATATAGATCGCATGTCCAAAGAGCGCTTCGGCTTCGTTGCGGTCGTTCACTTCTTTGAAGCGCGCGATCCACGCGCCCTTCGGCTGGGACTGCTTACGCACCGACTGCACCGTCAGCTGGCGTCCGTCCCCGTCACCTTCTTTGCGCAGCAGAACAATCTGACCGGCCTGAAACGTGCGCGCGGTCACCTCGGGATTGGCCCCGATCAGCCGAAGCCGCAGGTTGCCGCTCACTCCGTGTGCGCCGGCGATCTGCGCCGCCATCACGGAAAAATCTTCGGCCGTCGCCGTATTCTCAGTCTGATCGATCGTCATAAATATCGTTTCAATTCAAATTGGAAAACACCCGTAACACTACGGGGTGGGATATCCCAGTAAACACGGGAAATGCCCGCCCGGCCGAAACCGGAGCGGGCATGCGCCGTCGGGAGCTGTCTAAGCAATGATCTCGACGTAGACTTTTTTCTTGTCTTTCATCGCAACGGCCTTTGCCACGGTGCGGAGCGCATTCGCGATCCGGCCCTGCTTGCCGATAACCTTGCCAAGATCGCCGGGAGCGACGCGTACTTCGTACGTCGTCGACTCCTCGCCAGGTAACTCGTTAATGACGACCTGATCCGGCTCGTCGACTAGCTCTTTGACGAGGTACTCGATCATTGATTTCACTTACTGTTAACTCCTGGCGCGCCAACACCGTCTCGAGGTCGCGCATCTCGATCAACAATGACGGTGAGGAGAGTGAGAGACAATCGCCCCTTTACTCCGCCGCCGCTGTCGCCGCGCCCGAGATCAGCTCGTACACGCCTTGCTTTTTGAGCAGAGCCTGCGCCGTATCGGTGGGCTGAGCGCCGCACTTGAGCCAATAAACCGCGCGCTCCCCGTCGATCTTCACTTCGGAAGGCTCGACGCACGGGTTGAAGTAGCCAAGGGTCTCGATGAACCGGCCGTCACGAGCTGCGCGGCTGTCCGCAACTACCACTCGATAAAAAGGCCGCTTCTTCGCGCCCATTCTGCGAAGCCGAATCTTTACCGCCATAGATGATTATTCTCCTTTCGTCAGATTCTTATTCTTTTTGGCCGACGCTCGCTCCATGACGGAGCTAACGGCGTCCAAACGGAAATTTAAAGGGCGAATTGGACTTTCGCTTGCTCTTTTTGTTGCTGCCGGCATGCTTGCCGGCCTGACCGGGCATTCCCGGCATCCCGGGCATTGCGCCGAGATCTTTTCCCGTCAGGCCGCGCATGAGCTTCTTCATCTGCTCGAACTGCGTGAGCAATCGGTTCACATCTTGAATCGATGTTCCGCTGCCCGCCGCAATACGCCGCCGGCGGCTTCCATTAATCAAACTGGGCTCACGCCGTTCGTGAGACGTCATAGAGCGAATGATCGCCTCCACCTGACCGAGATGTTTTTCGTTCATCTCCATGCCCTGCGGCTTGATGGCGCCGCTCAGTCCCGGGATCATTCCCAGGATCTGATCCAGCGGTCCCAGTTTGCGCATCTGCTGCATCTGTTCGAGGTAGTCCTCGAAATCAAATTTGTTGGCGCGTAGCTTCTTTTCGAACTCCGCAGCCTTTTGCTGATCGATCGCGGCTTCCGCCCGCTCGATCAGCGTCATGACATCACCCATTCCTAGAATGCGCGAAACCATGCGATCCGGATAGAAGATTTCGAGCGCGTCCATCTTCTCGCCGACGCCGACGAACTTGATGGGCTTGCCGACGACTGTCTTGACCGAGAGGGCGGCGCCGCCGCGAGCGTCACCGTCCAGCTTCGTCAGGATGACGCCGTCGATCTCCAGCGCGTCATTAAAACCCTTCGCAACGTTGACGGCTTCCTGGCCAGTCATGGCGTCTACGACGAGCAAAATCTCATGCGGCCGCGCCGTCGCCTTGACGCGCTTCAGCTCATCCATCAGCGCTTCATCGATTTGCAGCCGTCCAGCCGTGTCGATGATCACGACATCGTTGCCATGGCGCTGCGCCCAATCGACCGCGGCCTTCGCGATCTGCGCGGGGTCCACTTGGTCCCCCATCGTGAAGACGGGTGTTTTGACCTGCTCGCCGACGACTTCGAGCTGCTTGATCGCGGCGGGCCGATAAATGTCGCCTGCCGCTAGTAAGGGATTGCGTCCCTGCTTGCGCAGCATATGGGCCAGCTTGCCCGCGTGCGTCGTCTTACCGGCGCCCTGCAATCCGCACAACATGATCACTGTTGGCGATTGATGTGAGAACGTCAAAGGCGCTTGCTCACCACCGAGCAGCGCCGTAAGCTCTTCACTGACGATTTTGACGACTTGCTGCGGGGCGTTCAGTCCTTCCAGGATCTGCTCGCCCACGGCCCGTTCCCGGACGCGCGCCGTGAAATCCTTCACGACCTTGAAGTTGACGTCCGCTTCCAGAAGAACGAGACGCACTTCCCGCATGGCGTCGCTGACGTCTTGCTCGCTGAGCGATGATTTGCCGCGGAGACGTTTGAAAACGCCCTGTAATTTATCTGTCAGACTTTCAAACATGAGAGCGAGCTTCGGAAGGTCGACTGGGCGGAAGAAACTCGCAACAGTATACTTGAAAATCTGACGCTGTGTCAAGACAAGTATTTACCATCTGAAACGGTTGTTCTGCGAGACGGAAACGAGCGGAAGCAGGAGAAAGAACGAAAAAAAGAGAAAAATCCTTGAAAATAGCCCTAGAGAGAAGCGGACGAGCGGACGATAATTTTTTTGTAGGCAACCCGTATGTTCCGGTACTTTTGGACTCAATCCGGGTATAGAAAGATCATGTGGAACCTGCCCGAAGTAGGGCGCGTTCTCTTCTTAGAGAGGTCGAACGATGAGCATGCTTTGGAATACGGGCGGTTACAGCCCGCAGGTGACGGAAAAGGATGTCAAACTCTGCTGTCTGTGCGGCGCGCTGAACCACATGAAGAACAGCGATTGCTTTACTTGTGGATGGCGCGGCGCTTTCGACAACGATCCGGCGATGATCCATCTCGCCTGGGAGCGTCTTTACGACCAGTACGAGCGCGTGGAGCCCCAGCACATTGGCATGAACCGCCACGCGCCGCTCGGAGACTTCGGCGTCGTCTCCCAGCGCCGTCCGGCGCAGGCCCTCACCGCGCGCATCAGCGGCTGGTGGCGGCGTATCATGGCGGAGCGGGATGACCGCGCGGCGCAGCGCGAAGCCAAGCTCAAAGCGCAGCACTTTCCGCCCAATGAGCTCGGCGTCTGACCTTAGCGTAAGTCTCTATGGCGGCGCAAGCCGCAGCCACTCGACGAAGAGGAAGTACATTCGATCGATCAGCAGCGCCATGCGTGTCATGATCGTCGAGCCGAAGATGGCTCCAAAGGCGAACATCAGAATGAATCGGCCAAAACGGGCTGTCCCCTGGACAGCCTTGTTTTTTTGCTCGAACGCAAAGAAGAAGTACACCACAACCGAGACCAGAATCACCATGAACAGCGCGTTGTTCA
>JAOQAA010000347.1 GCA_025963815.1 Capsulimonas sp. | reverse complement strand
AAGTTGCTTGCCGTCAGCGTTCCAGGGAAACCGGTGACCTGAATGCGGCGAAAGCCCTGACCCTTGAACGTTGGGCTCCAGGTTTCGAGGCCAGTTCCCGCAAAGGTGTAGATATCCGTCGCCTTGGCTGAGCGGTTATCGGCGGTTTTCAGCATGCCGTCGCGCAGCACCTCATATCCGCTGGTCATCTGGACGGTGGCTCCCCGCTTGGCGCGGGCGCTCAGGCGCACCGTTCCATAGAACGTGCGCCCCATGTCCACGATGTAGACGCCGGGCTTGGGAGATGTCACGCCGACAGGATGCACGACTTCCGTCACGCGCATCGGCTCGATCATCTGCGCCTCCAGCACACTGGTGGGGGCTTTTACGATATCTGCGTTCGTCCATTGTCCGGGAGCTTCAGCAAAGCCAGGGGCGCTCCATCCCTTCAGCGCCATGCGGGCATCGTAGGTCTCACCGTCGTACTCGTTGTTGGCCCGGATCGGTCCTTTGTCGCTGATCTTCCAATTCTTGTCGCTGATGATCGTCTGGCGCGCCCCATCCGTATAGGTAATCTCCAACTGCATCAAAACGCGCGGCGTTCCGTAGTATTCCGTTGCGATCGGCACAATCAGTCGCGGTGAGTAGAAGCGCCCGTTGCCCAGGGTAACGCCCACCACGTTTGCTCCATTGCGCACGAGCTTGGTGACATCCGTCGTCACATAGTAGGCGGCCTTGCGGTAGTCCGAAAGCGCCGGGTCCATCACATGGTCCGTGGCGGCTTTGCCATTGATATAAAGCTGGAAGAAACCCATGCCGCAGACATACGCCGTGGCGTGCGCGACTTGCTTGGTGGATTGGAACTCGCGCCGCAAGTACCGGGCGGGCAGCGGAGGCGTTTCGCCCGACACATCGGAGCTTAGGCCGTTCGGCGGAACCATTCCCCAGGGTCCCATGCCGTCAGCTCCAAGGTCGATGGCCATGCGCCAGGCGCTGTCGTCGTATCCGTCGCCGCTCCAGCCCACGCTTTCCGTGTCTGACGACTTCCAGTTTGCATTGCTGGTGACGACGGTGGGCGCGCCGCCGTCCTGGTACTCGATCTTGAGCGCGCCGAGAAAACCCGCCGGACTGGGCTGGGTATTGTCACTCGCATTCACGGCTTTGACGGCCAGGTCGTTCCGGCCGCCGCGCAGCAGCTTGGCGACATCAATGGTCTGAACACGCTTCCAATTATCGCCCCCACCCACCTTTTGTCCGTTGACATAAAGTGTGAATTCGTTGTCCGCCGTCCCAACAAATTGGGCGCGCTTGATTGGCCGGCCGGCGGGAAGGCTCACGGAGACACGAAAGAAACGGCCGCCCAGCGGCGCGGCGTTACTGGGCTGCCCACTGTCGGGGAACCAGATCCAGCGTGCGCCCGCCAGGATAGCCCGCTGCGTGTCCGATGTCTGAGTATCGTTGATCCCGATCCACGACGCTCGCCAGTCTTGGGAAGACAGCAATCCCATGGTGAACGTGGCCGGCTTACTCCATGCCGAGCGCCGTCCCTCACGATCCCACGCCTGGACCTTCCACCAGCAGCGCATCCGCGATGTGAGCGCGCGTCCGTGAAAATCAATCAGGTTCGTTTGCGAGCTTTGTACTTTGCCGCTGTCACAGACATCGCCTTTGTCCGCATCGAGTAGGCTCGGCGAAGAAGCCACAAGGATGCGATAAGCCTTCTGGGCGTATCCCTTGGTATTCGAAGTCTCCCGCCAGCTAAGGCGCGGCGTGGCGACATCGATCCCCAGTGGGTTTTCGAGGTACTCGCACGTCATAAGCCGAAAGGTCACATCCGAGGCCGACGGCGCCGGCGCCGCCCTGGCATAGGATGGACTTCCGAGGGTCAATCCCATAAGCGCGAAAAGCATGAGTTCAGATCTCAAGTGGATGTTATTTGTCATTTTTATCTCTTACAAAATCTCTACAACTTGTATTATAAAGAGAGCAGGGACTTTAGACCATGGATAAATTGGAACGAAAACATGTTCTTTATGGCAAAGCCAGTCTGCTAGCCTTGCGGAAAGCAAATACGACGCGCTCCGATGGGAGAAGTGAGGGGCCGAATCTTCCGTTCCACGCGGTACAATATAAGGCAAATCGCCGCAATTCCCGTCCGTCGGGAGGCGATGAACAACGCCATGCCACTCATTATTACAACTGCTCTCGACGCCGAGATGCGCGCCCATGCAAAACGTGACTACCCGAATGAATGCTGCGGCTTCCTGATTGGAAAGCGCGGCGATGAGGGAGTCATAGTTCACGAAGCGCGCCCGGCCGAGAACATGCGCGAGGATTCTCTCCGGAATCGATTCGAAATCGATCCGGAGGAATATATGCGCGTAGACCAAAAGGCGCGCGAGTCGCAGCTGGGAATTGTCGGCTACTATCATAGCCACCCCGATGCGCCTGCGGTTCCCTCGGAGTTCGACCGGGAACACGCCTGGCCGGTCTACTGTTACATCATCATCTCCGTTTTGCGCGGACAGCCCGCAGAAATGAACAACTGGCTCCTGCTCAATGACCACAGCGGGTACACGCAGGACGCCGTTCGGATAGTCAATTCCGAGAATTAACCCAGGAGAATACGACGAGATGGCCGTAAAGATCGTCATACCGACGCCGTTGCAGCGGTATGCCAACAATCAGGAAGAGATCAGCGTCGAGGGCGCCAACGTCGGCGAGGCGCTGACCGATATCACGACGCAGTTTCCCGAACTTCGCAATCAAGTGATGAGCGCGGGTGGAACGATCCGCCGCTTTATGAATGTGTTCGTCAATGCGCAGGACAGCCGGTACAACGGCGGTTTCGCCGCCCCGCTTCAGCATGGCGACACGCTCACGATCGTCCCGAGCATCGCCGGCGGCATCGACGCCGTGGGCCATGGCGGAGCGCCGTCGTTCCATCTCGCGGCCGATCCCGATGACATGGAGTTCACGAACGATGAAGTTCTGCGCTACTCCCGCCATTTGATCATGCCCGAAGTCACGCTGGAAGGTCAGAAGCGATTAAAAGCGGCCAAGGTCCTGTGCATCGGCACCGGCGGCCTCGGTGCGCCGCTCACCATGTACCTCGCGGCGGCGGGCGTCGGAACGATCGGATTGGTCGACTTTGATATCGTCGACCTGACAAACTTGCAGCGCCAGATCGTGCACCGCGAAAGCACCGTCGGCAAGCCCAAGATCGACAGCGCCGAACAGACACTCAAAGAGATTAACCCGCATGTCAACATCATCAAGCACGAAGTGATGCTGACCTCTGAGAACGCCTTGGATATCCTCAAGGATTACGATGTGATCGCGGACGGCACGGATAACTTCCAAACCCGTTATCTGGTGAACGACGCCTGCGTGCTGCTTGGCAAACCGAACGTCTACGGCTCCATCTTCCGATTTGAGGGCCAGGCCAGCGTCTTCTTCGCCAAAGATGGCCCCTGCTATCGCTGCCTGTATCCGGAACCACCCCCGCCCGGACTGGTTCCCAGCTGCGCCGAAGGCGGCGTTCTGGGAGTCCTCCCCGGCATCATCGGCGTAATCCAGGCGATTGAAGCCGTCAAGCTGATCCTGAGCGAAGGCGAGCCGCTGGTCGGCCGCCTGATGCTCTTCAACGCGCTGAAGATGAGCTTCCGCGAATTGAAGCTGCGCAAGGATCCGGCCTGTCCGATCTGCGGTCCGAACCCAAGCATCACTGCCCTCATCGACTACGATGAGTTCTGCGGCATCGGCCGCGGCGGCGACGCGCCCGCCAAACTCGCCGTCAGTGAAGAAATCACCGCCAAGGAGCTGAAAGCCCGCTTCGACCGTGGCGACAAGTTCACTCTGGTGGATGTCCGCGAGCCACACGAATACGCCATCGCGAAGATTCCCGGCGCCAAACTCGTCCCGCTCGCCACCGTGGCCGACCGCCTGCACGAGTTCGACAAAGACTCCGAGATCGTCCTCCAGTGCAAAATGGGCGGACGCTCCGCGAAGGCTCTCCAGATCTTCAAGGACGCCGGGTTCAAGCATCTCCAGAACCTGACCGGCGGCATCACGGCCTGGTCCGAGGATGTCGATCCGAGCGTGCCGAAGTACTAAAACTCGATCGGATTGAAAAGAGCGTCGCGACAGATCACTGCCGCGACGCTCATTCTTTGCATGAGACTAAAGTCGAGAAATATTTTTCGTGTGTATATGCCTCGTTAAGAATTCCCTGCTATACTATAGATTGTTCGCTAATCTACTGAAGCTTCAAAAGGGCGCATTCACTATGTCTCCACACAAAACTCGGCTGCGTTCACACGCGGCTTTTACTTTGATCGAGCTCCTTGTCGTCATAGCCATCATCGCGATTCTCGCCGCGATCCTGTTTCCTGTCTTCGCCAAAGCGCGTGAAAAGGCCCGACAGACTTCGTGCGCCAGCAATTTACGCCAGCTAGGTCTAGGATTTACGCAGTACGAACAAGACAACGACGAACTAACGCCGATGTGCGACGTATTTGGGCAAGGTTGGGGCGGACGGATTTATCCCTACGTTAAGAGCGGCGGTCTATATGGATGCCCGGACGATCCCAGTTCGCCAGAACCGGGAACATCGAAGGTTTCCTACGCCGTGAATACCAATTTGATTACGGGATCGGACGGCTTCACCTCTATGAATACCGCCTTCCTCAGCAACGCACCGACTTATCCCGCCCTTGCCTCGTGGAGCAGCCCTTCCAACACCGTGCTGCTTTTTGAGATTGTGGGCAATGTACACGACTTTGTCGGACGCCCACTCTACGGTGTCGACCTCACCAATACCCAAGAAATCCGAACCGGCAACGGCACGGGATCGATCGCCGGTGCGGGAGCCAGCTATGCGAGCCCCGCGACTTGCTTCAATCTCGCACAATATGCAACGGGAGACATCGGGGGATACCTCCTCAATCGCACCAACCCGCAGCCACCCATTGTTACGAAGGGACGCCATACCGATGGGTCCAATTTTCTCGCGGCCGACGGCCATGTCAAGTGGCTGCGTCCGGAACGAGTTTCAGGAGGGCTGTCTGCGACGGACGCCAGCGCGGCTGAAATTCACGATGCGACGCCAAACGCCGGCAAGGCGGCGGGCACGTCCAGCATGACCCAGCAGTCCGGCGCGGGGGTGAGCATGACGTTCAGCGCCATTTGAGCACTGGCAAGATCCAGTAGGCTCCAGCACAGCGGCGCGGCATTTTTTGCCGCGCCGCAACTTTTTTGTCTGGAACGCGTTATGGAGAAATATCACGTCGCAGGGCTCGTACCCTCACGCTGTCCTTTCGGGAGTTTCCATGCGCCACCAATTTTACTTTGCCAG
>JAOQAA010000337.1 GCA_025963815.1 Capsulimonas sp. | reverse complement strand
GACCGCACGCCCGGAGGAAGCGGCGATGACCGCTCCCGCCGATCCACGACCTCGGCTGCTGATTGGCGTCTGGGCCATCGTCGCACTCGGGGCGCTCATACGGCTGACTGTGGGAATGATGCTGGCGGGACGAACCGCGCGCCGCGCTTCTCTCGTGACGGATACCGTTCTGACCCAAGAAATACGACGATTGGCGAAGGAAGCGGGAATCGGCCGGCGCGACGTGGAACTGCGTCAGAGCGCGGTCGCCGTTCCCATGACGACGGGGCTGCGGCGGCCCATCGTGCTGCTGCCGATGGGCGCCGAAGCATGGCCCGTCCCTCTGCGGACAGCGGCGCTGCGTCATGAGCTGGCGCACATCGCCCGCCGGGACTGGGCGTGGCATGCGCTCGCCGGCGTCGTCTGCGCGCTGCATTGGTTTAATCCCATGGCGTGGGTGGCGGCAAAGCAAATGCGCGCCGAAAGCGAGCGCGCCTGCGATGACGCGGTCCTCGCCTCTGGAATTCGCCCGACGGATTACGCGGGACATTTGCTGGAGATCGCAAAGCATCTGTCACAGGTCGGAGCGCCTCGCCCCGGCGCAGCCATCGCCATGGCCCAGCGTCCCCAGGTCGAAGACCGGCTGCGCGCGATCCTCCAGACCAGCCTCAGCCGCCGCGCTGCAAGCCGGCCCTGGGTGATGGCGGCCCTGGCGGTCACCGTGCTGATCTTGGCGCCCGTCGCCGCCCTGCGCACCGCCGCGCAGGACCAGTCCGAAGCGAAGGCGCGGCAGGATGCGGAGAAAATGGTGTCGCTCTCCAACCTCCGGCAGTTGGGATTACGCATGGTCGAGTACGCCACGGAACATGGCGGCGCGCTGCCCCGCGCCGACCGGTGGGTCGACGAAGGCGCTCAAGTGTTTCACGACGATCCGAAATTCATTCAGTCGCTGATGCGCGATCCAGGCGCTCCGGCGACGCAGACTTACGGATATGCGTTCAACAAGGCGCTCTCCGGCGTCAATCTCGTCACTCTCCAAGATCCGGCCCACGTCGTCCTGCTCTTTGAAAGCACACGGGGAACCCGAAACGCGTTCGATGGAGGCGAGTCGGTCCCAGTCCCAGGCCGCCACGAAGGCGGGACCCATTACCTTTTCGCCGACGGCCGCGTCAGTTGGGTTCCCGACGGCCAGCCCGTGGTCTTCACTCCGACGATTGGTCAGCAGGCCAAAACGCCGTCGGGACCTCTGGGCCGGGCGTCCTTGACGGGCCGCGTGATCTATGAGGACGGGAAACCGGCGGCCAACGTACGAGTGGGCGCGCAAATGCAGAACGACGCTATGGATGCGCTATGGGGAGCGGCCCAGGGCAACTCCGTTCTGCCGCATGGAGTCAGGATCCCCCTGCCTCCGGGCGCAGCCCGTCCCAGCGTGGACGAAGCGCGCCGGGTCGTCTGGGGCGAAGCCACGACCGCCGCCGATGGAACCTACCAGATCCACGGCCTGACCAGCGCGCCCTACAATATTGCCGTGCTGTTCCCAGACGCGCCTCCTGGGACTGGTCCCGAAGAACTGTGGGTGGCGGCCGCGATCGAGGGAGCGAAGGGCCAGGAAGGCGCGAGCACCCCCTTACAAAACCTCGTGCTCACCTCCGGCGGGTTCATCGCCGGCCGCGTGACGGACGCCGAAGGCAAACCGCGCAAGAGTGTACACATCGCCAGCTACGGCCCGCACCGTCCCCGATCCAGCGCCATGGTCCTCATGACAGACACCGACTTCGACGGCCGCTATCGCCTGCGCGTCGCGCCGGGCGAGAGCGAGGTGTATATCGCGGACGGCCCATCGCCCGAGCAGAACCAAACGGTGACGGTCGCGAAGGGGGAAACAAAAACGGTCAACTTCACGGTCGCGGCGCATTAAGAAATCGGTGGCGTTCCGCCGCTCCGTCCCAATTCGTGTGGGTATTCAGCCCCTCCGCCCCAATTCGTGTGGGTATTCAGCCCCTCCGCCCCAATACTGGGGACCAGTATTGGGGCGGAGGGACCAAACTTAGCACTCTCTGCTCCATTCGGCAGCCACCCCTCTCACTCCCTCTCAACCTCCTCCGCACTCCCCCGCCGGTACTCGCGGGGGCTGACGCCCACGATCTGCTTGAACCGTTTGGAAAAATGGAACTCGTCCGAAAAGCCCAGGTGTGCGGCGATGCGCTGATGGGTCATCGTGGTCAGCTTTAATAGGCGGCAGGCGACGGCGATCCGGCGCTGGGTTCGGTAAAGACCGGGCGAGACGCCGAACTGCTTTTGGAAGCCTTTGCGGAAGGTTTCGTAGGATAATCCCAGCTCATTGGCCACCGCCTGGAGATCGATTTCGATTTCGAGTTCCGCGTCCAATATTGCCTTCGCCGTCGCGAGCCACGCGGGCGCGCCGTGTTCGGGCGGCGGCGCATTGTCGAGGGCGGAGATTTCCATCAGCAGCGCCAGCAGTCGGCTGACCTCCGCCCCCTTCTCCACCGGCGACTGAGATGACGGCGACGCCACGATCGACAGCAGACGAGCCTGCCAGAGATCGATTGGTTCCAGGTGGCGCACCGGGCGCGCGGAGTTCAAGACGCCCCGCGCAAGGCACAGATCGAAGACGGGGCCGTCGAAGATCAAGTAGCATTCGCTCCAGTATCGCCCCGGCCGGGTCGTGTACCGATGCGGCAGCTCGGGGGTCACCAGCACGAGATCGCCCGGAACGATGCGATGCCGATACCCATTCGCATCACGATACTCCCCCGTCCCTTCCAGGAAATACGCGAGCGCGTAATTCCCGTACACCCGAAAAACGCCCCGCTCGGTTCCGGTCCCATTGTGGATCACGCCCAGGCCGGTGATCTGACCGAGCGGGGTGGGGATATCGTTGAAGTATAAGATCTGTGATTGCAGTGGATGCAGCGCCATAGCGCACTTTACCATAGCAGACAAGTTTTTCGCCACTTTCACCATGGCGCGCAGCGATATTCTCACTTATAATACATTTAGGGTGAGGGCCTCCAAGACATCAAAGGAAATAACACGTATGAACACGCAAGTGACGCCGGATCAGATCGCGTTTTATCAGGAAAACGGATATATTGTTCTGGAGAACTTCTTGACTCCGGACGACCTCGAGCGCTGGCGCTGGGCGACGGACGAGTCCGTGGCGCAGCGATTGGCGTCCGTCAATCCTGAATTGGTCAATCAGGGGAGCTCCGAGGCTTATTTCGCGATGGTGTTCACACAGTGCCTCAAGCTGGCGGACAGCCATCCGGGCATGCACGAAATCATGCACGATCCCGCACTGGGACGGGTGGCGGGAACCCTCGCCGGAGTGGACGGGATTCGCATTTGGCACGATCAGGCCCTGATCAAGCCACCCTACGGCAACCCGACGGGCTGGCATCTGGACAACCCGTACTGGTCGTTCTCGTCGCGCAGCTCCATTTCGATCTGGGTCGCGCTCGACGACGCCACGCTCTCCAACGGCTGCCTGTACTACCTGCCGGGCACGCATAAGACCGCGCGCTACGAAACGGTCGATATCGGAAAGAAGCTGGGCGGATTGTTCGATGTGTATCCCGAATGGCGCGCGATCGAACCCGTCGCCACCCCCTGCAAAGCCGGCTCCGTCGTGTTCCATAACGGACTGACGGCGCACGGCGCGGGCGCGAACATGACCAACAAGCCCCGGCGCGCCATGACGTGCGCTTATATGCCCGATGGCTCGACCTTCAATGGAACCAAGAACATCCTGCCGACCGAATACTTCGAATCGCTCACGGTCGGCGATCTCTTAAACGACGACAAGATGAATCCGCTGATCTGGCGCGCTTAATCGCTCCTGACCGAAACTACGAACGGAACACGATCTTTCATGACCCACTTTTCTCGATGGACCGCCGCGCTTGTTCTTCTTGTTGCGGCGGGCGCCCCGCACGCCTGGGCCGCCCCCGCTGGGACCGTGACGCAGGACAGCGCGGCCCGGACCGTGACCATGGCCGACGCTCAGGGCGCCCTGCGCATCCGCCTGAACTACGCCGACCACTGCTTTCTCGACCGTGTGGAGGTGGACGGCCGGGAAACGGTCGCCCCGGATACTGGGGTCGCCTCCGGGATTCTCGCGGGCGGCCAGTGGTCCACCACGCGATCCGGCGTCGCCGCGCCGAAAGTGCGCGTGACGGGGAGCGTGGTGGATGTCGATGGGATCGCGTTCGGCGCGGGCGGCGTGGCGGTGCGGGAAGAGTGGCGCTTCACGGTCCACGCCGATGGGATCGACTGGCGTATCCTCCGAAAGTATCCGTCGGGCGCCCAGATCGAAGACATGATGCTGCCGGGCTGGGACTTCGCCGGAATGGACACCTGGACCGGCGGCGTTCTGGACACCGGCGGCGTCGCCTGGGGCCACTTGCTGGGCGAGTACTCCACCTACGGCGCGCACGCGAGCGCCGTCACCTTCTGGAAACCGGGCCAGCGGGACGCCCTGCGAATCACCACGGCCCCGGCGGGAGATCTTCATGTCGCCGCCCGGTTCACCCGCCAGCCGTCGGGCATCTTTTCGTATGTCCAGTCGGCGGCCCCGCAAGAGATCGTTCCGAAGCACGGCCTGCGCCGCTATCTGGGGTCCGGCGCGGACCTGTGGGCGCCCATCGCGGTTCAGCCTGCCCCCGTGCAGGTGGACATGAAGATTGAGGCGCTTGACTACGCCCAAACCTACGGACGCGGCGTGCTTCCCGGGATCGATGAAGCCGCCGTCTCCCAGCTTTTGAACACCATCGGCCGGTACGGCGTGATCGACCGGGGCATCGTGAGCGGCAACGGCTGGGTGACGGGCTTTGTCTGCCTGCACGAGCCGTTCTACGGAGCGCTCGCCGCCACGGTCGCCGATCCGAACTACACCGCCGGTCTCGCGAAATCCCTGGACAGCTGGCGCGACCACGCCCTCCAGCCGGACGGCCGATTGAAAACGCGCTGGGTCTATGAAAACGGCATGGACAACATGGTCCCCGGCAGCTACGATTCCCAATCGGGTTATTACGACTGCGGCTGGGGCGCCCTGGTCGATTCCCAGCCCGATTACCCGATCAACGTCTCGGAAACGTTCGACCTGAACGGCGATCTGAAATGGCTGCGCAGCCACAAAGAATCCTGCGAGCGCGCCTTAAACTGGATGCTCGCCCGGGACTTAGATCATAACGGCCTGATGACAATGATGACGGACTCGCACACGGACCGCAAGTCCAGCGACTGGATCGACATTGTCTTCGCCTGCGGCAAGAACGCCCTGGTCAATGTCGAGATGTACCACGCGCTGACCCTCTGGGCCGAGCGCGAGGAGATCCTGGGCGACAAGGCCCAGGCCGCGCGCTACCGGGCGGCGGCGTCCCGGCTGCAAAAGGCGTTCGTCCGCCCCGTCTCCCAGGGCGGCTTCTGGGATCAGGGCAAGGGCTGCTTTGTCTACTGGCTGGAAAAGGACGGCTCCGCGCACGGCGACAACCTCGTCACCCCCGTCAACTTCTGCGCCATCGCCTACGGCGTCTGCAATGCCGATCAGCGTAAGACGATCCTCGACAACATCGACTCACGGATGCAGCGCGAGGGGCTATTCCACTGGCCCCTGTGCTTCACGCCCTTCGCCCCGGAAGAATGCATGGGCATGCAGCCGTTCCCGAGCTACGAGAACGGCGACATATTTTTAAGCTGGGGTGAGCTGGGAGTGCGGGCCTACGCCGACTACAAGCCCGCCATCGCCGTTCATTATGTCCGCGCCATTCTGGATCGCTACAAAAAAGACGGCCTCGCCTTCCAGCGCTACCTGCGTAATTCGCAGGACGGAGCGGGCGAAGACATCCTCGCCGGAAACAGCAACACCATCGCCGGCCTGTACCGCGACATCTACGGCATCCGTCCCCAGTGGAACCGCCTGATGCTGGACCCGCACCTGACGCCCGACCTCGCGGGCGCCCGCCTCCATTACGATCTTCGGGGCCAGCGCTACGCCCTTCAATTGGACGCCCGAAAAACCACGGTCACCGTGGACGGCGCCGCCGTCCAATCCCCCGGCGCCTTCGCCCTGCGCGCCGATCGCGGCCAATTGACCTACTACGCCGGCCCCGCCGACCGTCCCGCCCTGCGGATCACCCGCCCCCCGTCCCAGCCAATCCGCCTCGACATCGCCGCATGGCCGACCAACGGCGACGGCCCCCGCCGCTGGACCGTGACCGCGCCTGGCAAAGGCGCGCCCCTGCGCCATGTCGTTTCCGGCCTGGCGCCAAAGAAGGTCTACGCGTTGTCTATCGACAGCAAAGCGGCGACGATGGTGACGGCGAACACGCGTGGAGAGATTACGTTTGGAGGGAAGGCGGGAAGCAGCGCGTACGCGCTGCGGTCGATTTCGTCCACGCGAGGATAGGCTTTCGACACAAGAAACGCCGCCGTCGCCACCCAGTAGTCGTTAGTGACCACGCCAGCACAACCGGATCAATATGTCATCTCAATAAAAAGTGGACCAAGATAAATCCAATACCCGGGAAGCGGCTTTGGCGTTGAACATGCGCTGGAGCACGTTATCAGTGTCTGCCGACGCGTAATCGAACAGCCCCGAGAACCGGAAGTGGCCCTGAGCTCCACCCTCCCTCCCGTCAGCGGCACAGACGCCAGCCAGAGGGCAAAGATCAGGGGGATCCCTGCCGCGAACATGAGCAGATAACGCATTTCCGTCCCTTTGTCTGCTTGCTTGTGATATTTTATTTTTACACATCTTTCGCGTTCCCGCAAGACAACGGATCGTTCGATTTTTCATCTATGGAATATCGGCCATGTGAATGTGTTCTGTCGGTGGCGCGGAATCCGGGTATAGACATCCACTATGGATGAAAACATGATCAAAAAAATCGCCCGGATTTCGCTGGGCGGCGCCCTGATCTTCGCCGGCGTTAGCCACCTCACATTCGCGCGCAAGCCGTTCCAGGCGCAAGTGCCGGATGATGTGCCGCTCAACAAGGATGACACGGTTCTCCTGTCCGGCGTCGCAGAAATCACGCTGGGCGGCGCCCTGGTTCTGACGCCCGAGAAGCACCAGGACGTGGTAGGGAAGCTGGCCGCAGCCTTTTTCGTCGCCGTCTTTCCGGGCAACATCTCCCAGTATCGCCACCGCCGATCCGCGTTCGGGCTGGACACGGACCGGAAGCGGTTCCTGCGGCTGTTCTTCCAGCCAGTGCTGGTCTGGTGGGCGTTAAAGAGCACGGAAAGGGTTTAAGCGTCCAAGAATAAGCTCAACAAACGTAAGACCGCCCGGCGCAGTGTGCGTAACAAGAACAACCGATTGGCCGATTTTCCATTGATGGAAAATCGGCCATGCGTTAGAATGGGCGCATCCAAATGGAATTTGAGCAGGGAGCATGATCATGCCGCGAAGTAAAAATTGGGTTCTTGTGGGGTCCGCTCTGTCAATGATGATAGGCCTGCCCGCCGTGGGCGCGCACGCCGCCGCGCCGGCGACGGGCGGAGATGCGCTGGCGCGGGGGTTTGCGACGCCGCCGGAGAGCGCGCGGCCTTGGGTGTTCTGGTTCTGGCTCAATGGAAACATCACGAAGCCTGGGATCACGGCGGACCTGGAGGCGATGAAGCGCGTCGGCGTCGGCGGCGTGCTAATCATGGAGGTGGACCAGGGCGCGCCCGCCGGGCCGATGGTCTTTGGAAGTCCCGAGTGGCGCGAGATGTTCAAGTTCGCCGCCTCCGAAGCCGGACGGCTGGGCCTTGAGATCAACATGAACAACGACGCCGGGTGGTGCGGCAGCGGCGGGCCGTGGATCACTCCCGAGCAGTCCATGCAGAAACTGGTCTGGACCGAAACGACGGTGCACGGCGGCGCGCCCGTCGATCTGGCGCTGGCCGATCCTGAGAAGATCCAGGGGTTCTACAAAGATATCTCCGTACTGGCGTTCCCCACCCCCAAGCCCGGGTTCACGATCCCCGACATTCGCGGCAAGGCGTCGTTTGACCGGCAGGAGTTCGGTCCCGCGCCGGCGATGTATCCCATCGTCCCCGCCGATCAGACGATCCCCAAGGGCGGCGTGATCGACCTGACGACGAAGTATGTGGGCGGTAAGCTGAGCTGGACGCCGCCGGCGGGCGAGTGGACGGTCGTGCGCTACGGACACACGAGCTATGGCACCGTGAACCATCCCGCGCCGGCGGGCGGCCTGGGCCTGGAGTCGGACAAGCTGAGCAAGTCGGCGACCAAGGCGGCGTTCGAGGGGCTCATTGGGAAGCTCGCGGACGATGTCGGGCCGCTTGTCGGCAAGTCGTTCATGACGACGCATATCGACAGCTGGGAGACAGGTTCGCAGAACTGGTCCGAGGACTTCCGCAAGGATTTCCAGCGGCTGCGCGGCTACGATCCGATGCCCTATCTTCCCATCGTCATGGGCCATGTGATCGAGAGCAATGAAGTTTCCGAGCGTTTTTTGTGGGACTGGCGGCGCACCGTGGCCGATCTCGTTTCCGAAAATTACGCCGGCGAGATGCGCCGCCTGGCGAACGCCAAGGGCCTGAAGCTCTCCATGGAGGCGTACGACGGCGCGCCGACCGACGACATCCAGTACGCGGAAAACGCCGACGAGCCGACCTCCGAATTCTGGTGGCCGATCGCCAACGGCAACGCCCTCTGGAGCTCCACCGAGATGGCCTCCTCCGCGCACGTCACCGGCAAACCGATCGTAGGCGCGGAAGCGTTCACGGCGGGCGGCGAAGAGCGCTGGCAAGCCACCCCCGGCGACATCAAGTTCCGGGGCGACTGGGCCTTCTGCCACGGCGTCAACCGCTTCGTGTTTCATCGGTTCGCCATGCAGCCGTGGGGCGGAACGGACCCGAACGCCACAGGCAATGAGCCGCTGCTGCGCGCGCCCGGCATGACGATGGGACCGTGGGGCCAGCACTACGAGCGCACCCAGACGTGGTGGAGCCAGACGACGGCGTGGCATGAGTATCTCAGCCGCTGCCAATCGATGCTGCGCATGGGCCGCTACGCCGCCGACATCTGCTACATCCAGCCCGAAGGCGCGCCCCGCCGCTACTCGCCGCCGGGAACCGGCAAGTACGCCTCCGACGGCTGCTCCACCGACATCGTGCTCAATCGCATGTCCGTCAAAAACGGCCGGATCATCCTGCCCGACGGCATGAATTACCGCGTGCTCGCCCTGCCCGATGCGCAGACGATGACGCCGGCGCTTCTTCATAAGATCGCGCAGCTGGTCAAGGACGGCGCCACCGTGGTCGGGCCGCGCCCCCGCAAGTCCCCCAGCCTGATGGGATTCCCGGCGTGCGACGACGAAGTCTCGACAATCGCCGACAGCCTCTGGGGCAACACCGAAGGACCGGCCGCCGGACTGCACAAGGTCGGCAAGGGACGCATCGCCTGGGGACAGACGGCCGAGGAATATCTGGACGCCAGCGGACTCCCGGCGGACTTCAGCGCGAACCCGGGCGTCAGCGCCGACGTGCAGTACATCCACCGCACGCTCGCCGACGGGACCGAGGCGTACTTCGTCGCCAACCTCACTCCGCTGACGCTGAACGGGACGTACTCGTTCCGCGTTTCCGGAAAGCGCCCCGAGATCTGGTCTCCAGAAACGGGCAAGACCGAGATCGCCGCCGCTTATACCGACAAGAACGGCGTCACGACGCTGCCGCTGCACTTCGACTCCACGGAATCGCGCTTCATCGTGTTCCGTCCCGGCGGCAAAAAAGCCGATCCGATCGTCTCAATCACGCGCGACGGGGCGCCGATCGAGTCCGTCGCCGTCAGAACCAAGCAGTTGACCGTGTTCTCGGCGTCCTATGGCCCTCCGGGAGACGCCGCCCGGACCCGTGATGTCCGCGCCAAAGTGCAGGCGATTTTGGATACCGGCGCGCGCACCTTCCAGGCCGGGGATCTCGCGAAGGATGATGACCCTGCGTTCGGCGTCGTCAAAACCTTGACGATCAAATACACCGACGGTAAGACGACTCAGACCGCCATCGGTGAGGACCCGGACACCATTCAAATGGGCGGCGAGACCGAGTTCTCTCAGAGCCGGATCGCCGAAGTCCACGCCGACGCCGCAGGCCGCCGCACCCTGCAAGCCTGGGCGCCCGGCCGCTACGCCGCCAAGACCGCCTCGGGCAAAACCCTCGTCGCGGACATCGCCCCGGCGCCCGCGCCGATCAATCTGAGCGGTCCCTGGTCCGTCCGCTTCCCCGCAAAATCCGGCGGAACGCCCCTGAACGCCCCCGCGCGCGCCGACGACAAGACGGTCGAGTTCCCAGACCTGCAATCCTGGAGCCAATCGTCCGACGACTCCGTGAAGTACTTCTCCGGCACGGCGACCTACACCCAAACCTTCGCCGCGCCCGCCTCCTTCGCGGGATCAGCGACGCCCGTCACGCTCGACCTCGGCCGCGTCAAGTCGTTCGCGCAGGTCCTCGTCAACGGCAAGGATCTGGGTATTCTCTGGAAAGCGCCCTATCGCATCGACGTCACGAACGCGCTGAAATCCGGCGATAACGAGATCACGGTCAAGGTGACGAACCTCTGGATCAACCGCATGATCGGCGATGAGCAGCTCCCCGAGGACAGCAATCGCAACGGCGACGGCACTCTCAAAGAGTATCCCGCATGGCTCGCCGAAAACAAGCCCAGCCCCACGGGTCGGCAAACGTTCACGACCTGGCGGCTGTGGGGCAAAACCTCGCCGCTGCAAGAGTCCGGCCTGATCGGGCCAGTCAATTTGTATGCGACGCGGACAGCGGGACTGGAGTAGAGGAGAGGACCTCATCCCGTTCTACCCGCCCCCTCCCGGGTTACACCCACCCCGGCCCTTCGGGCCACCCCTCCCGCAGCTGGAGGGGAATGGACTAGTAACGCAGACGGCTTTCGTAAGAGCAATTCTTCCAAACCCTTCCCGTTGCGGGAGGGGTGGCCCGAAGGGCCGGGGTGGGTAGAAGGGGGTTGGCCTCAACGCCCCATCCGTTCCGCCTCATACGCCAGCCGCCGCCTGAGCAGC
>JAOQAA010000239.1 GCA_025963815.1 Capsulimonas sp. | reverse complement strand
GCCGCGACCGTCGTCATCGCCATCAATCCTGCGGCTCCGAGAAGAGAAATCATTTTTCGCTGCATTATCCCGCTCCTTCTGCAATCGCTCCATGGTGTTCGCTTCGGAAACTTCGTCGTCTCCAGAGCGGCTTGTGTTTATGATATCCGACCTACATGAAGCGATCATGAAGAAAAAACATTTGCGAAATTCTTTTTAAGAAGAAATGCGCGGGGGAGTGCGGGCGTAGATTTTCGTGGGGATCGCGGCGGGGGCGGCCGGCAGGGTAATGGTCAGAGTTGTGCCGGCGCCGAGCTTGCTGGAGATGGCGAGGGAGCCGCCGCAGGAGTGCGCGATCGCCTCGCAGATCGCGAGGCCCAGGCCCGTACCGCCTCGCGCCGATCCGCGCGCGGCGTCGACCCGGTAGAAGCGTTCGAAGATATGCGGCAGGTGCTCCTGCGCAATTCCCTCGCCGGTGTCCGTGATGGAAATCGTGGCTTGATGTCCTGACGCCAATGCCTTGACGGTGATCGAGCCGTCCGGCGGCGTGTGCCGGACGGCGTTGTCGAGCAGATTGCGCAGAAGCCGCGTCAGGTCGTCGGGACGGGCGCGCACGCAGAGGTCGGGGGGTATGTCGGTGTGCAGAGCGGGGGGATGATCGACCGCGCCGTGCGCCAGATCCCAGGCGGACCGGGCGGCGTCCGCAACGGATGTCGGCGCCTGGTCGGCTCGGATCTGGCCGGCGTCGGCGCGAGCGAGCAGCAGCAGGTCCTGGACGATCCCCGTGGTCTGATCCGCCGCCCGGTCCACCGTTTCCAGCGCCTCACGGTACTCGGCCGCCGTGCGCTGACCGCGCAGGGCGAGGCTGGTGTTGAGTTTGATGACGGCGAGGGGAGTGCGCAGCTCGTGAGAGGCGTCCCCGGTGAAGCGTCGCTGCTGCGCGAAGGCGCGCTCGATCCGCTCCAGCATGGCGTTGAAGGTTCCGGCGAGGCGTGAAAACTCGTCCCGCCCCGTCACCGGCAAACGGCGCGACAGATCCTGCGCGCCGATCCGCTCCGCCGCCCGTGTGATCTGCTGCACCGGATGCAGCGCCCGGTTGGCGAGAAACGCGCCGCCCAGCGCCGTGATGATGAGGCCGAGGGGAATCAAAGTCATCAGCGTGCGCGTAAGGTCGGCGACTTCCTGGTTGACATCCGTCAGCGGCTGGGCCGTCTGCACGACGCCCGCCAGCGCTTCTCCTTCAGGCGGCGATCCCGGAGGCCCTTCCCGAATGACCATGGAGCAAACGCGCGTCTCCTGCCCATCGACTGTGACAGTGCGAAACTGGTTCTGCCCCTGCAAGGCGAGCCGGAATCCTTCGGGATCGTAAGGCGCCAGCGGGCTGCGCGAGAAGAGATCGCGCTGCTGCGGATCCATGGAGCGCTCCATCGGAGGCGTCCCGCGCTCGCCGCGGGGCCCCAACCCCCCGAGCTGTCCCCGCATCCCCTGCGGGCCGCCGGCTCCGGGCCGTCCATCAAGAACCTGCCGGCCGCCAATTGCCGGCCTCCCGTCGAAATCTTGTCCACCTGCGATTGCCGGTCGGCCATCGGAACCTGGTTGACCGTCGGGGCCGGGCTGCCCGCCGAACTCCTGCTGCTGCGGTGCGCCTTCATCCCGTGGCCCCCGCGCCTGCATCCTATTCGCGTAATCCATCGCTCGCCGGTCGGCGGGAGGCACATGCGAGCGCCCCCGCGCCCGGTTCGTCAGCTCCCGATCAATCCCTGCGACCAGGCTCGCGTGCAGGGTGTAGCGCAGGGTGACGCCCAGAAGCGCCAGGATCAGCGCCAGGACGCAGACGTTCCAGAGAATAATCTGGATGCGGATCGAGCCGCCGATCCAGCGAAAGAACCTCATGCGTCGCCGCTTTCCCGCCGCAGCGTGTAGCCCATGCCGCGCACCGTATGGATCAGCTTCACGGTCTGGTCCTGGTCGATCTTCTTGCGCAGCAGGCCGATATGTACGTCGACGGTATTGGAGTAGCTGTCTTCATCAAGCCAGACTCGTTCCTGAATGGCTTCACGGCTGAGCACGCGCCCTTCGTGCGCGGCGAGCGCTTCGAGCAGCGTGTACTCGCGCTCGGTGAGCGTGATCGGGCGGCCGCCCCGCGCGACGGTCCGTGCGCCCGTATCGATACGCAGGTCGGCAATATTGATGACGCGCTCTTTGTGAACTTTGTCGCGCCGCACCAAAGCCCGCACGCGCGCGAGCATCTCCGTGAAGTCAAACGGCTTGGGAAGGTAATCGTCGGCGCCCATCTCCAGGCCGCGCACGCGGTCATCCACGGCATCACGCGCCGTGAGCATCAGGATCGGAGTGGAGTCGCGCGCCTCGCGCAGCTCCTGGCAGATCGTCCAGCCGTCCATGCTCGGAAGCATCACATCCAGGATAATGGCAGAATAACGCTTCGAGCGCGCCATCTCCAGGCCCTCGCGCCCGTCCAGCGCGGCGTCCACCTCAAAATGCTCTTCTTCCAGGCCGCGCTTGACGCCCGCGGACAGGGCGGCCTCGTCTTCAATCAGCAAAATTCGCATACGGTCCTCCGCGCGGAAAATCTCCGGGACATCGTGGATTAGTCCCCATTGTAACAATACCACAACATCATGAAGGGATGATGAAGAATGTCATGGAGTGCGCTTCACCGTCAGAAAGCGCCGCTCGACCGTGTGATAAAACCAGACCGTCGCCGCCCACACGATCGGCAAACCCACGACGGCGAGGATCGCCAGTCGGATGAACGGCGAGTGCGCCCACGGCAAATGCAGAGCGCGCAGCAAGATGCTGAGCGATTGAAGGATCGGCAGATGGATCAAGTACAGTGAGTAAGACATGCCGCCAAGGCGCACGAGCGGCGCGGTCGAGAGCAGCATTCGAACTCTGCCGTGGGGATGGCGATGCAGAGAGATGAGCGCAAGCGCGACGGCGGCGCCTAAAGCGGTGTCGATCAGCGGCAAGTGACGGCCGAAGTCCGCGCCTTCGGTGTTCGTCATGGGGTTCCGCCAGACCAGAACGAGCGCCACGAGTGCGAATCCCCAGGATGCGAGAGCCCAGCGCCGCAGCTCCAGATGCGGCTGAACTGCTGTCCATCCCGCGCAGACGCCCATCGCGAACAGAAATAAGTACCAGGGGCTGGACATGAATAGATCCAGTCGCCAGGTAAAGACGGCGGCGGTCAGCGCGTACGCGACCGCCGCCGTCGCCGCGAGGACCGCGATACGACCATGACGCCTGAGCAGCCAGGCAATTGCCGGGAAGAGAAAGTAAATGCGCCATTCCACGGCGACGCTCCAGAGCGGCGAGTCAAACACGTTCCATCGTTGCACGGCGTCCTGCACCAGAAAGATGTTGCCAAGAAGCGCGATCCATGGGAACGGTTTGTGAAGATGTGTGAGAGTGTAGATGGCGGTGGCAAGGGTCAGAGCGGCGTAACAGGGCGGCAGTATCCGACGGGCGCGCCGCCGGACAAAGTCGAACGCCCCGCCGCGCAGCTCCCCCGCGCGGACGACCGGCAGAATAAGACAATAGCCCGAAAGCACAATGAAAACATCGACCGCAAAGTGGCTGTAGATGATCCAATTCATCCAGAATCCCAGTGCGCCTGTGTGTGCGAGCATGCCGAACTGGGTGATCCAGAGGTGGGAAAGCACGACGAAAACCGCCGCCAGCGCGCGCAGGCCGTCGAGAAAATCCAGACGGTGATGCGGCGTCGGCGGCGTATTGAGGTTCTGTGTGGGATGGGTTGTCAGGGAAGTGCGCCTCGCGCCAGCGCTTCATGGGGAAAGCGCTAAAGCGGCCGGTACCAGCCCGACGGGCGGGGTTTGGATGCGGCGTCTTCGTCTTCCTCGTCCGAGGCGCCGCCGAGGGCCGACACCGCCGTGATCTCGCGCGCGGCGACCTGGAACTGATGGATATCGCACGATCCGGGCCGCGCCAGGTCCGCCAGCTCCAGCTCCAGGGCCTCGATGCGCGCGGCTTCCGCGCTGTCTGCTTCGATCTCCACCGACGCCGAACCGGTGAAGCGCACGTTGACTTTGTATTTGGTCTTTGCTCGCAAAAGTTTGATCTCTCCAGGCAATAGTGTACCGCATTTGGGAGCGTTCAGGCGCGGCTCATCAGTCCCCGAATGCCGGCGCGCACGGCGCCGAGCAGCGAGAAGATGTCCGTCTTTCCATCCCAGTGCTCGCGTATCACCGATTCGGGAACGGCCTTCACCACCCAGCGCAGGGTAATCGCCGTCAGAATCAGATCGTCGGCCACGCCCAGCACTGGAATAAAATCAGGGACCAAATCGATGGGGGAGGCCAGATAAGCCGCCAGCAGCGCGAGGCCGATCTTACGAGACTTCGGCACGCGCGGATCCCTCAGCAGTCTTGCCGCCAGTTTGATCAGATTGGGCATGAACAGGGCTGCTTCTTTGATCCGCGCGCGTCCCGCCTCGTAGCGGGCATGGCGCTCCTGCGCTGTCGCTTCCGGTTCTCGTCCATGAAAGTGGGTCAGCACGGCGAGCCAGCCAATCAGCCACGGGACCGCCATAGCGAGGCCGGCGAGCACGTCCGTAGGATAGTGCGCCCCGACATAGACGCGGCTCCAGCCGATCAGGAGCGCCGTGATGATCGCGTAGCACCAGGCCCGGATACGCCGTCGCGGCGGTCCGTCATGGGTTGTCCAATGCGCGATCAGTCCATAAACTGTGAGTGCGAAAAAGACATGACCCGAGGGAAACGAGGAGCCGAGATGGTCGTAGATGTGATAGGCGCGTGGACGGGGAAAGAAATGCTTCATGGATTCCATCAGCGCGAGCCCGCCCCCCACGGCGGCCAGGATCACGGCGCCGTCGGGCTTGAACCGACCGATCATCCAAAATCCAATGACGATCAATGTCGTCAGCGTCACCACGACAAATGTTCCGCCAAGCCATGTGAAAAAGTCCATCAGCATTCGCACGCCCCGTATCTGGTGCATATGCTCATACTGCATCGCGTTCTGGTCGATGACCGGGAACTGATGATGGCTGGTATTCCAGGCGAGGCCTGCGAACACGCCGAGGGCGATCAGGCAAAGCAGCGGCCGCCAAATCCGTTTGTGCAAGGGGAAATTCCTTCCAGGCATCCAAGCCTAAAGTCTTAATACCCAAGCTGTGAGTTGGTCCGCGTGTCTGTGGAATTTTTTGTCAAAAAGCCGTACAATATCTCAACCCATGAGCACGACCCTCCCAAGCATTCGACGCAAAGCCCGCGACCGCCGCGCCGCCCTCGGTTTCTCCCTGGATACCCCGCACACCGCCGCGGAGATCGTCGCCGCGCTCACCGCTCCCACGGATGCGCCTGCGCCGGCCGCGCACGCCGACGCCCACCGGGCGCTGCACGGCGATCATGAGTGCGCGGGCGGACAGGAAGCCGACATTCAGGGCATGCTGGCGAAGATCGGCGATCTGCCCGAGGACTTGCGCCGCGAAGACGAGGCCGATGCGTACGCCGCCGAACTACTCCTGCCCACGCCGCTGATGGCTCGTCTGTTCTGGGAAGAACGTCTCAGGTCATCAGAGATCGCCGCCACGATCGAAATAGACGTGGCGCTCGTTCAGTCACAGATGGCCCACGTCGTTCTTCTTCCCACTGCATCCGAGGAGCCGAGTCAGGAAACGGCGGCGAACCGCGAGGTGACGCTGGACCCGTCGCAGCGCGCGGCGGCGGAGGCCGAACGTGGGCCTCTGCTGCTCGGCGCGGGGCCGGGAACGGGGAAGACCAAGACGCTGGTGGGGCGCTGTCAGTTTCTCACCCGGGCGCAGGGCGTGAAGCCCGAACAGATCCTGGCGCTGACGTTTTCGCGTGACGCCGCGCGGGAGATGCGCGAGCGCCTGCTCAGCGGCGGCGTCGGGACCGAGCGCTCCGGTCCATGGGTCGGTACATTCCACAGCTTCGGCCTGGAAATTCTTCGGCGCTATGGCTCGGAGATCGGCCTGTCCGAGCATGTGAAGCTGCTCGGGACCCTGGACGCCGTGACGCTTTTAGAGAACCATCTGGATCAATTAGAACTGGACGTGCTGGATAACCTGCGCAATCCCGCCTATCATCTGCGCGGGATTCTGCGCCAAATCTCCCGGGCCAAGGATGAACTCTGCTCCCCGCTGGAGTATGAGAAGCACGTTGCGGCGATGCAGGCTGACGCCACGGCGGCGGCCGAGGCGCTGGCGGCGAAGGGCGGCAAGAAGGTCCTCAAAAAAGATCTGGAAGTGGTGGAGAAGTTAGAAGCGCAGGCGGCGAAAGCGCGCGAGGTGGCGCGCTGCTACCATGTGTACGAATCGCTGCTCGCCGAGAATGGTTACTTAGATTTCGCCGATTTGATCTCACGCGCTGTAGGATTGCTGGAACAGCATCCCCATGTGCTGGCTGAGCTGCAAACGCGTTTCCCCCATGTGCTGGCCGATGAATATCAGGACGTCAATCGCGGCTGCGCGCGTCTTGTCCGTTTGCTGGCGGGCGAGGAGGCGCATGGTCTCTGGGCGGTC
>JAOQAA010000618.1 GCA_025963815.1 Capsulimonas sp. | reverse complement strand
CAGCGCACGGATGGGCTGATCGTTGTGGCGCCGCCGATGGACGCCGACATCGTCCCGGCGCTCGCGTCCTGCAACATCCCAATCGTTACTGTTTCCTATCCCGGAGATCCTTACGGGATCGCCTCGGTGGATACAGACAATTTACACGGCACACGGCTTGCCTTGGAGCATCTGCGCAGTCTGGGCCATACGCGCATCGCGCATCTGACGGGGCCGGTGAATATGCTAGGCGGACGGACGCGTACGGAAGCTTATCATCATTTCATGTCGGCGGAGGGCTTCCATTTGCCGCCAGAATACGCCGCTGGTCCGGGCGCGTTCGATGCGGATCTTGCCTACGCGCAGACGCGGCGTTTGCTGACGCTGCCCAGCCCGCCGACCGCCATTTTCGCGGCGAATGACCAGAACGCCATGGGCGCCATGCAGGCCGCTCGCGATCTGGGCATCTCCGTACCGATCCGCCTCTCCGTGGTTGGCGTCGACGACACGCCCGAAGGCGCGATCGGCATTCCCGCACTGACATCGGTGCGGCAGCCGCTGATCGAGATTGGCCAGACGGCGGCGCGCCTGCTTTTCCAAAGGCTGGCCGGAGACGCGCCAGATCCGTCAACCTGGCTCCTCAAGCCCACGCTCGTCGTTCGCGACTCCACCGCTCCACCCGTCTCGTGAGGATGTGGTCTCGATCGTACGCAATTCTCTCGCAGTCGCCGGCCGTGTCGTCTCCGGCCGTCGGTTTCCACGACGCAGCTCTTATGAAAACACTTCTTCCATGCCTTCTCGCCCTTTCGGCGATTTTGCTTCCCGTCGCTCACGCTCAGGCCGCCAAGCCATCTATGCTCCGCGCGCAAGGCGGCGCAATTGTGGACGCCAAGGGCAAGCCTGTGACGCTGCGCGGCGTCAACCTCGGCGGCTGGCTCGTGGAGGAGATGTGGATGCAGCCGTTCGTCACCAAGCCGCCCGAAGGCTCGTCCGAAGCGCCCGTCAAGGACCATGTGACCCTGTGGAAGACCGTGGAAAAGCGCCTCGGCGCGAAAGCCAAGACGCGCGTGCAGACGGCGTTTCGCAATTCCTGGATCGCGGAATCCGACTTTGACAGAATTCAGGCCGCCGGATTCAACTGCGTCCGCGTGCCGTTCCTCGCCGAACTTGCCGACGAACCCGGCGGCCTTGCCTGGCTGGACCGCGCCGTCTCCTGGGCCGAGAAACGCGGCATGTATGTGATCCTGGATCTTCACGGAGCTCCTGGGGGTCAAAGCGATCAAGACCATACAGGACAAGCAGGCGTCAATCTTTTCTTCAAGGAGCCTAAAAACATCGAGGCCGCCCAGGCGCTCTGGACACGGCTCGCCAAACGGTACCGTAAGAGCAGCGCCGTCGCCGGCTACGATCTGCTGAACGAGCCGATGGGCGCAGCGAATTCCGCTGCGCTCTACGCCGTCCAGGATACCCTTTACAAAGCAGTCCGAGCAGGGGATCCCGACCATCTTGTCTTTATTGAAGATGGATACAAAGGCATCCAGCACATGCCCGACCCGACAGCGATGGGATGGACCAATGTCGTCCTCAGCGTCCACTACTATAATTTCAACGCCAAAACGCCGGAAGATCAGACCAAAAGCTCCGATGGGATTATCGCCGATATTCAGGCCGAGCGCGAGAAACGCAAAGTCCCCTACTATCTCGGCGAGTTCTGTATGGAGCCGCATGGAACCTCGGACACACTGACGCGTTTCGTAACCTCCATGCAGGGGCAGCAGATCTCCTGGTCGCCGTGGAGCTACAAAGTGACATGGGCGAAAGGCGGACAATCGCAGTGGGGGCTATACAGCAATGCGGCGCCGATCACACCGATCGATCCGTTTCAGGATACCGAAGCGCAGATGATTGAAAAGTGCAGGCGCTTGCGAACAGAGAAGCTCGACGAAAACAAATCAATCACGACGGTGTACAAAATCACGGCTGGTAAGCAAATCGTGGAAAGATGACGGATTTCGGCCGGCGCGGATATCGCGCCGGCCGTACTTTTTATCGATATTAGCGTGCGGCGGCGGCGCTCGCGACATGAGTTACCGGAAGCGGGTTCTTATCCCCCGCGTTCAGCATCTGCATGCACAAAAAGTGAAGCGTGACAGCGACAACGGCAAACGTACCAAAAACTAAACGAAGCGTACTGCGGGGTGACATTTTTTACCTCATTTCAAAAGCTGCCCGACAAAATTGCAGGGGCAAGACGATCTTATTGCTTGCCGCTCCGAACAGGGAGCAGCATAAAAGGCGTCAAATCCAAGTGTCGATCCGCATTCAGCGCTGGATGCAGAAGAAGCGTGAACTCTGAAAGCTTCTGCCGGCGAACTCGGCATTTGTCCGAGCTTTTGGACATGACACGCGAAATGTTTTTGGAGGCCGCCATCGGCGCGTGCGCCGCATGGATCGGCTTCACTTGATAGGACGTCGCAGTAGCCATTGCGGTTCCCGTCGCACAGACGCCGACGGCGATAGTCGCCGTAAATATCGTTTTCCAAATATCGATCATTATTAGATTCCTCAATCCTCGTTGATTGCTTCGTTCCAACGTCCCTCAGCGATACAGAGCATTGGAGACGCCTGCGAGAAGAGTATATGCGCCTACCGTGAGAAGGGCGTGATAGCCGCGTGAGATTTTCGTCCCTTGTTCGATTTTCTGGGATGCGCCGAACGTAACGCGAATAGCGGCGGCTATTTCGCCGGCGCATCGCTCAAGTCGAAGGCGAAGACGCGCGCCACGCGGGCGTCGATCTGCTTCCCTTCCGCGAGCTTCAGCGTCTTTCCCGCAACACTCTTGGGCAGGGGGAAGAAGAAGCGGATTCGGGCTTCTTCGCCGGGAGCCAATTCGCCATATGTCGACTCATCTCGGGTCGCCTTCAGAAGCGCCTGGGTGTAGCTGGCAGATTCGCCGTCGGCGTCGCGCAGGTCGGGGAGAAAGTCGCTCCAAACGTAGCGCTGCGTTCCCTGGCTGCGATTCTTGATGGTGAAGATCGTCGTGATATAACGATTGTTCTCTCCGGGTTCACGCCCCAGCAGCGGGCCATCGACATATGCGACTTCGTCGAGACGCGTGTCGAAAACGCCGGTCGCATAAAAAACGCCGCGCTGCGCGGGGACTTCCTTCTTGGCGGTCGCCCCGCTGGCGTCCGAAGTGTCCGCGACATTGGCGGGCAGGGGCTTCACATTTCCCGAAAGC
>JAOQAA010000617.1 GCA_025963815.1 Capsulimonas sp. | reverse complement strand
ATTGGCGCCGCCGGCGACCTGCCCGGTCGCGGCGACCGGGTCGTAGCCCGGCGTGTCCATGAACACGAAACCCTTCTTGGTGACGGCCTCGGCGTAGTCCAGCACGTCGACCAGATTGGTCGAGCCGGCCTTGGCCATCGCGCCCAGCGACTTTTCCAGAATCGTGGTGAGGCCGCCGGCCTTGTTGCCGGGGCTGGGATTGGCGTTCATCTCGGCGCCCTCGCGTTCGCAATAGGCGTCCCACCAGCGCATCAGCCCGACCAGCTTCTCACCGACCTCTCGCGACACCGCGCGGCGCGTCAGCAGATGCTCGGCGCCGTAGGTCTCCGGCGTCTCGGACAGGATCACGGTGCCGCCGTGGCGCACCAGCAGATCGCTTGCCGCACCCAAAGCCGGATTGGCGGAAATGCCGGAATAGCCGTCGGAGCCGCCGCATTGCAGGGCGACGATCAGCTCGCTGGCGGAGACCTCCTCGCGCGTCGCCTTGTTGGAATCTTCCAGCACTTCGCGCACGAAAGCCACGCCGGCCTCCGTCGTCTTGCGCGTGCCGCCGATTTCCTGGATCTGCATTTCGCGCAGACGACCGGCGAGCTTCTGCTCCTGCATCAGCCCGCCGATCTGGTTGATCTCGCAGCCCAGCCCGAGCACCACCACGTGGGAAAAATTGACGTGGCGCGCATAGCCGCCGAGCGTCCGGCGGAGCAGCGTCAGCGGCTCGTCCTGGGTCATGCCGCAACCGGTCTTGTGGGTCAGCGCGACGACGCCGTCGACATTGGGATAATCCGCCAGCGGATTGTGGCCGGTGAACGGGTTCTTCTTGAACACGTCGGCGACCATGCTAGCGACGTGCGCGCTGCAATTTACCGAGGTGAGAATGCCGATGTAGTTGCGCGTGGCGACGCGGCCGTCGCTGCGCTTGATGCCCATGAACGACGCCGGCAAGTCAAAGTTCGGCGTCGGTTTGACGTCAACGCCGTAGGCGTAATCGCGGGCAAAATCCCCCATGCCCATGTTGTGCGTGTGGATATGCTGGCCGGGCGCGATGGCTTGCGTGGCAAAACCGATGATCTGGCCGTAGCGGCGGATCTCCTCGCCGGTGGCGATCGGCCGGATCGCCACCTTGTGGCCGGCCGGAATCCGCTCCGACGTCACCACGCCTGCGGCGACCTCGACGCCCGGCATCATGCTGGTGCGCGCGATCAGGACGGCATCGTCGGCGTGCAGGCGGATGACGGGCGATGGGGCCATGACGTTTCTCCAAAGGTTTTTGTTGGGCGCTGGCCCTTGGAACGACTCTAACGGAAAGATTGGTGTCGCGTTAGCCCCCGCAATGCAGGGGCGCCCTGCTCAGGCGCTCGCGATCCCGCGGCGCGATGCGCCCGGGGTGTGCTGCAATTCCCTCGCCCTCGATGAAGAGGGCGTGCGGAACGCCGGGTGCCCGATGCACCCATGGGCTCGTGCGCCGTGTGGGGTAGGTAGCGCACAAGACTTGCCACGGTTTCACCGGGATGGACCCGGCGTTCCGCACGCGATGGTGTTAACGGTTTATCTCGTTGCTCCCCGGCGGCCGACACGCTTTTTCGTCGCCGTCGCAACCAACTGAGGATGTTTCCGCTCCCGGTTGGGGGCGGCTCTCCGGAGGTGCTTGATGCCACGCGGGGCATCGGGACCACACGTCTTCGCCGTCCGCACAGCGTCGTCGCCAGCGTTTCGGTCGGATCTCACGGACCCTTTTGGGTGCCCGCCTGACCCATACGTCCGCGCCTGACGCTGCCGCGTGCATCGCCCCCCATCCCGCGTGCCGTGGCGATCGCGATACGCCCCTCTCCTTGGGACGGGATGGCTGGATTATAATCTTGGTAGGATTGTTGTCAACGGGGTGGGTGGAATATTTTCTTTGGGGCGCGTGCGGCCTTCGCACCCGAAGGAAATCCCCTCACCGACAGGAAATATCCGATATCGGAAGGGACAAGGTCTTGAAGCGAATGCTCAAGATGAGACTAAAGCCAGATAAGCTGGATCAAGGCACCCGTTCAACCAACAATTGGAAAAACAACCCGTGGGAAACATTAAAGAGCCTATCGCTTTCTAATACGCAATATATGATCTTCGGATGTTCCCAGAACCTGTCAAAAAAGCATTAGAAGCAGTCGGCGTCAGCGAATCCTCCTTAGACCGCGTCCGGCTGGCGCAGGGCTTCATGGGGAAAGCAAGCTATGTTACGGGTGCCGTTATGCTAGTACTCGTCACGGTAGCTGCCTTTCTAAGGGATCCATTGTTTCTTCTGATAGTTGCTACTTTAGCGGTGACTGTGTTTGCGATCTATTTCTTTGGATCGCTCTGGTTTTCTCATAAGCATCCCGATTTGGCTCTTTTGGAGGGCGCTGAACTCATAAGGTGGCGGCAAATAGAAATGGCCGCTAAGGGGCATCCAAATATCGGACACTCTCCCCCTCAGGCCCTCGGAAGCGCTGAGGAGTAAGAGATGGAAAAAATTTTCTTACTCATCAATATCGTCTGGAAAAAAACTCCTATGACGATTGAGAACGTTGAGAAGGTGGAAACCGCTCTCGGTAACTTTGGTGATTGGTTCAGATTTAATGGGACAACTTGGTTCCTGTACACTGATTTGAACGAACACGTTCTCTACGGTGCACTGTCGACCGTGCTCACGCGAGAGGATTATTTTATAGTTACACGGTTTGACCCTGCTACTTATGCGGGTTGGGGGCCGGGCAATGTGGACGATTGGGTTAGAAACCGCCAACTGAAGCTTATTCAGCCGCCATCGTAGAAAAATTGAGAGAGGGCGTGAGGTCCCGGACGGCGCTCCACTCAACCGAATTACGCTTGCCGTTACGTGAGGGGATCAAGCCGCGCTTACATTGCGAAGTACTCTGAGTTTCAAATTTTCCGAACGATTTTGCTAGTGCCCAGGATTTGGAAGCTATTCTCGTCGATCTGCTCGACATCGCCGCCTTCCAGCGTTTCAAAAAGCTCATTCGTTATCGGATTTGCACTCATGCGATCGCTCCTGATCTCGGCTGACTCTTCAAATGTCTTATATTTAATAATGACAGAGCGTTTGCCGCAATCATCCTTGACCTGAAATCGGTCGATCACCTGTTTCCGCATTTGATAGTCTCCCCAAAATTTGACGCGCTGACACGCAGATTACAGCAAGACAACTCGCTGGGATTCAGCCAACCGCAGTTCGTACGAGCAACGCGATAGCGGGATGCCACGCAAAGAAATCCCGGATATCGCTTCGCTCATCCAGGCTACGTTCGTGTTCAATCATCTCGGGATTCCGGGTTCGGTCGCAGCTGGCGCTGCTCCCGCCCCGGAATGACGGTGCCCAGCCGCATTGTATGTGGTGCGTGCCCCGGATGCTGCGCAGCGCGGAGCGGTGCGCTGCTGATCCGGGGCCCATCTATGGGTCGTAAAAACCTGGGTCCCGGATCTGCGGAGCAGCACTTCGTGCTGCGCCGCGTCCGGGACACGAGAGTTGTACTTAAGCCTTGCCGCCCGAGCCCTTGCGGGTGTCGTTGACCCAGGACTTCGCGCCGGTGGCGAGGATGCCGCTGTCGTTGAGCAGGGTGACCAGCTTGAAGCCCATGGCGATCCCTTTGGTGGCGCCGGCAGGGCCGGAGCAGTGGATGCCGGGGTTGAGGCCGCGCTTGTCGCATTCCTTGATCAGCTTGTCGTAGATCTTCAGAATCTCCGGCTCTTCGCGGTCAAGCTTCGGCACCAGGCCATAGGAGAAGCCGAGATCGCTGGGGCCGACATAGACGCCGTCGATGCCTTCGACATCGAGGATGGCTTCCATGTTGTCGACCGCGGTTTTGGTTTCCAGCATCGGTAGGCAGATGATCTCGTCATTGGCCGTCTTCTGGTAGTCGCCGGCGCCGCCGTACATGCCCGAGCGGATCGGGCCGTTGCTGCGGGTGCCACGCGGCGGATACTTGCAGTACTGCACGAAGTTTTCGGCTTCTTCCTTCGTATTCACCATCGGGCAGATCACGCCATAGGCGCCGCCGTCCAGCACCTTGCCGATGATGCCTGGCTCGTTCCATGGCACGCGGACCATCGGCGTCACCGGATGGGCGCCCATGGCCTGGAAACATTCCACCATGGACATGTAGTCCTGCACGCCGTGCTGGATATCCACGGTGACGCTGTCGAAGCCGCACTGCGCCATCACTTCGGCGGAGAAGCCTGATGGAATCGCCAGCCAGCCATTGACCGCGACCTTGCCCGACTTCCAGATTTCTTTGACTTTATTGGCCATGTTGTTTGGTCCTTTCACTCGATGTTGAT
>JAOQAA010000211.1 GCA_025963815.1 Capsulimonas sp. | reverse complement strand
GAGATCCGGAACGCCGGGGAGATCGCGTCGGTGCAGGCGGAAGCGAAAGCCGCGCTTGTGCAGCAGCGAACGGATGCGCATCTCGGGCTTGGTGTCCTTGGATTTGACCTGCCGCATCACGGCGCTGCGCTGTTCGGGAGAAATCGTGTCCGCCATGAGTTACCTCGAGGGCGTCGCGTGCGCGATCCGGACGAGCGGCGCGAGCAAATGCCGCGCCAGGTGCTCCACGACCGGAACCGCGACGGCGTCCCCCATGGCCTTATACCCATCGTTGTACGATCCAAGGATTTGGTAAGTATCCGGCGCGCCCATCAGACGCGCGGCTTCACGGACGGTGAGCAAACGTGTCTGAAACTCATCGCCACGCCGGATCACCACGACCTGACGGCTGCTGCCGCCGCTCGGAGTGCGCAGGCATCCCGCGACGCCATCAAAACGCAGCTCCAGCCGCTGCGCGCCCTCGCGCATCCGCCGGTAGCCGGGTACAATATCGCCATCCGCGAGCTGCATCAATTTTCCGTGATGACGCTCCGAAAGCAGGCTGAGAACGTGGGCCGTTCTTCCGTCGGCGTGGACCGGCGCATCGGCGTCGATGAGATCGGATAACCGAACCGTGCGCGGCGGCGGCTCGGGCAGGCTCCACCAGACCCAGCCGGGGGCGTCCGACACACGGCGCGCGGCGTCCGAGTGAGACCACTCCGGCCCCGCAGATTCCAGCGCTGATGTCTCGAGATCCTGGCGCACACCCACGACAAAAATTCGGGGCCGGGACTGCGGCAGCCAGCGCGCGGCGTCCAGCGCAAGCGCGCCCACCCGGTACTCCAGGCCGTTCAAGGCCGTATGAAGGGTTCGGTAGTTCGCGCCGCCGTCGGACGATAAGAGGCCGGCGACGTTTTCCGCAACGACCACCGGCGGCTTTGCCGGAAGTTCGCCCAGAATGCGCAGCCACTCCCAAACCAGACCGCTGCGCGTTCCCGAATGCATGCCCTGCATCCGTCCGGCCAGCGAAAGGTCCTGACAGGGGAAACTCGCCCAGGCAAGCTCCGCCGCCGGCAGATCCTGGCCGCGCACATCCTGGATCGGCCCGACGTGCAGATGTCCGGGATGGTTCGACTCATACACCGTCGCCTTCTTGGCGGCGAAGTCATTGGCCCAGACCACATCGAAATGCGGCGACAGCCCTTCGGACGCGAGGCCGCCGCCGGCGAAGAAGTCCAGCGCGGCGGGTTTCGTGGATAATGGAAGAACGGTTTGCACTGGTGTTAGGATACCTTAACTCTTTGTCAATGACGCAGTAAGCATCCACGTTCACTCGTACCCACCCACTGAAGTAGGTGATCAGCCTGCGTTTGAAATAGACAAAGCCAAACGAAATACCCATGACCAACACCGAACTCACCCAACTCGAAAAATCCCATCTTTGGCACCCCTTCACCCAAATGCGCGATTGGGAGGCAGGCAGTCCCATCTTCATCGAAAGCGGCGAGGGCGTCAAGCTGCGCGACACCGAAGGGCGCGAGTATTACGACGCCAATTCGTCGATGTGGCTGAATGTCCATGGGCATCGGCGCAAGGAGATCGACGACGCCGTGATCGCGCAGCTGGGAAAAGTCGCGCATTCGACCATGCTAGGGCTGACGCATGAACCGGGGGCAAGGCTCGCGGCGCGGCTCGCGGCGCTCGCGCCGGCGGGGCTGACGCGCGTATTCTATTCGGACAATGGGTCCACCGCGATTGAAGTCGCTCTGAAGATGGCGTTTCAATACTGGAAGCATCTGGGGCAGGACCGGCGGCGGTTCGTCGCGCTCTCGGAAGGCTACCATGGCGACACGATCGGCGCGGTGAGTGTCGGCGGCGTCGGCCTGTTCCACGGGATTTTCCGCGATCTGCTCTTCGAAGTCGATTTCGTCCCATCGCCCGCGCGAGCCGCGAGCCTGGAATCCGCCGTCGCTCAGATGGAGACGGCTTTGAAGTCTCACAAAGGCGAGATTTGCGCGGTAATCCTGGAGCCGCTCGTGCAGATGGCCGGGGGCATCTTGGCCGCGCCCGCAGGGTATCTCAAGGCTGTTCGCGAGCTGTGCGATCGTTATGACGTGCTACTCATCGCCGACGAAGTCGCGACGGGATTTGGACGGACGGGGACGATGTTCGCCTGTGAACACGAAGGCGTCACGCCCGACTTTATGTGTTTAGGCAAAGGGCTGACCGGCGGCTATCTGCCCCTTGCGGCGACTCTGGCGACGGACAAGATTTACGATGCGTTCCTTGGCGATTACAAGGAGTGGAAGAGCTTCACGCACGGGCATTCCTACACAGGCAACCCCCTCGCCTGCGCCGCCGCCTTGGCCAACCTGGATATCTTCGAACGCGAGCAGGTAATCGACGGCCTCGCGCCGAAGATAGCGCTTGTCCGCCACTTGCTGTTCGAAACCCAATCGCTGCCCCATGTCGGGGGGATCCGGCAAATTGGGCTGATGGCGGGGATCGAGATCGTCCATGACAAATCGAGTGGGGAGCTGTACCCGTTTGAAGACGCCATTGGCCTGCGCATTTGCCGCCGCGCATTAAAGATGGGGCTTATTACCCGGCCACTGGGACATGTCATCACCTTTGTTCCGCCGCTTTCCAGCACACCCAGGGAGTTGACCGAGATGCTGAGCATTCT
>JAOQAA010000199.1 GCA_025963815.1 Capsulimonas sp. | reverse complement strand
CGACCCAGATCCCGTTCTGGCAGAACCATTCCCACGCCCGCCGGATCGATGACGATGTCGAGTCTTACAGCGACAAGCTCGCCACCTGGTCCCAAATCCGCGCCCGCTTCACCGATGCCGCCGCCTGGGCTGGCCACACCGGCCGCGGCGGAAAAACCAATGGGGCGCCCCGCGCCGGCTGGAATGATCTTGACTCCCTCAACATCGCCAACGGCTCTTTCGATGGCCTCACCAACGATGAAAAGCAAACCGCCGCTGCCTTCTGGGCGCTGCAGTGCGCCCCTCTCTACACCGGAGACGACCTGACGAAACTCGACCCGTTCGGTCTGTCCATCTTGACCAACAAAAGCCTGATCGCCATCAACCAGGCCGGTTACGCCGCCAAAGAGATCCAGGGGGACGACGCTCCGATCTGGGCGATCAGCAACCCCGACGGCTCCTATTCCGTCGGCCTCTTCAACCTGAGCGACCTAAATACCGTCGTGACTCTGGACTTCTCCCAAATGAAAAAGAACGGCGATTACGAAATCTGGGACTACTGGACCCAGTCCCTCATCGGCCACGTCAAAGACAGCTACCCTGTCCTCCTCGCCCCCCACGCCTGCTCACTGGTCCGGGTGAAGTAAGTAAAAGGACGAATAAGTTAGAGCAATTCTGAGTATTGCCAGAGCAAACTAATTGATCGTTCAAGCCCTCGTGAATTGCGTCTGTCCATCGTGCACGAAGCGCGCCTGTTGTGGCTAAGTACATCAGGGCGCTTCTGAGCGTCTGGGGATAAAGCACGCAGGCGTCATAGACGGCGGTTAGGCTCAATCGTCCAGCCCTAACTCTTGCGACAACGCTTGAAGTTCCGCGAGCGCCGTCTGAGATTCCTCATCTTGATGCTTCTTGAAATCCAGAATATGTTCGAGTTTCAGTCGCCGTTGATTGCCGACGAAATGAAATGGGATCCGGCCTTGCTCCAGCAGTTTCACCACATAAGGGCGTGAGACATTGAGATAGTCAGCGGCTTCCTGAGTCGTAATATCCGACTCGATCTGGACAACTGAGAGGGAATGCCCTTGCGAAAACTCTTCCAGTACACGGGTCAGCATTTTTAGGGCGACCTCCGGCAATTCCGATAGTAGAATGTCGCCATGAAGCAATTGGGATGACACAAGGCGCGCCTGCTCGACCTCCAAATCCGTTGGAGTAAGCGGCTGCAGTAGTGTTGAACGCATAATATTTCCTCACAGCTATTACACCTTGAATACTCGAAATACTCGAAACTCCGCTTGCTGCCACTATGCCGAAGCGATACTTACTCTAACGTCCCTCCTGGTAAAGCACGTAGGCGGATAGCGGCGCGAGGGTCAGTTCTTGCGATGTGACCTGTGCGCCGAGCGTAGTTGCCTGCGCGCCATCTACTGCTAATTTCCAGGCGCCAGAGGGAAGTGTCATCGTGGCGAGCGTGAAGGCTCCGTGGAAGATCACGAGCGTTTTGCGCCAGCTGTCGCCGCGAGGGGCGCCGTCGAGGGTGAAGGCGATGGTTTGGGCGGGGACAGCGCTTTCCGGGAGGAATGCGAGAGTGCGCTGGACGTCTTCGGCGGAGGCGCAGCGGAAGGCGGGGTGGGCGCGCCGGATCGCAATTAGTTTTTTATAGTAATTGGAAACGTCGGCGAATTGGGCTCCGTGGGTCCAGTCAAACTGGTTGATCTCGTCGCCGCGATTGTAGGAGTTGGCCACACCGCTTTTGGTGCGGCCCATTTCGACTCCGCCTTCGAGGACCGCGACGCCCTGACTGAGCAGGACCATAGCGCCTGAGAGTTTGATGGCGCTCTTTTGCGTTGTGAGATCGGCGCCGGGCAGCGTCTTCACCACTTTGTCCCAGTAGCTCATGTCGTCGTGGATCGAGACGTAGTTGATCGATTCCTGGGGTGAATTGGTGAATTCAGGTGAGCCGGTGATCGCCGTGCGCAGCGAATCGAATGACGCCCCGCCGCCCAGGGCAAAGCCGGCGCGGTCGCCGTTGAGGTCGCCGCGCAAGGTGTTTCGGAAATTATCGTTGAACACGGCGACGCCCAGCCCGCGCTGTGCGCCCTTGCCGAAGCGGGTGGGGCCGCCGCCGGTCCATGGCTCGCCGTAGAGCAGAACATCCGGCCGGGCCTGATGCAGACGCGCCGAGATGGCGCGGACGGTTTCCGGGGCGAACATGCCGAGCAGATCGAACCGGAAGCCATCGATTTTGTACTCCCGCATCCAGTAAAGCAGGCTGTCGATGATGAACTTTCGCACCATCGGACGCTCGTCGTCCACCGCGTTTCCCACCCCCGATTCGTTGAGCAAATCTCCCTGAAAGTTTGTGCGGAAGTAGTAATAAGGAACCGTGGCCCAGAACGGCGACGCGTCGCCCGAGACGGGGACTGTATGGTTGTAGACTACATCCATCACCACGCCGATCTGTTCCTGGTGCAGCCCCGCAACCATCGCCTTAACTTCTCGAATAACCTGGGCGGGATTGCCTGGTTTCGTCGCATAGCGAGGCTCGGGGACATTGAATAAGTCGGTTTCATATCCCCAGTTGTAGCCGCCGGCGTGTTCGGGGTTGATGCCCTGGAACGGTAGGATTTGGACATGCGTGACACCAAGCATCTTCAGATATGCCAGGCCCGTCGGCGCGCTGTCGTTTGGGAGGTGTGTCTTCGGCGTCGTGACTCCCAGATATTTCCCGCGCAGGTTGGCAGGGACGCCGGAAGCGGGACTGACCATAAAATCACGGACATGCATTTCGTAGACAACGGCTTCGGTGGCTTTGCCCAGGCGCGGCCCTGCGTTCGAACTCCATTCGGCCGGGTTCGTGCGTGTGAGGTCAATGACCATCGAACGCTTCAGGTCCACGCTCGCGGCGTGACCGTAAATGTCAGGCGTGGCGCGCTCCACTCCATACGAGGTGAACCGATACTGATAGTAAACTTCGTTCAAATCCCCCGCGACGGCGGCCTTCCAAACGCCCGTTGCGCCCCGGATCATGGGAATGCGGCGCGCCACTTCGCCCTTTGCACTCCTGAAAATTAGCACCTGCGCGGCGGCCGCCACCGGGCTCCAGACCTTAAACGTTGTCTTTGAAGGAGTGTACGCTGCTCCGAGATCGCTCCCGGAATAGAAGTACGCCGGTTCGGACAGCACATCGCGCGCGACGATCGGCCGCACCGGCGCGTCTCCGAACTCCGCAGACATTGCTCCGGCGATCTCGCTGGGTGTGACCGGACGGACAAGTGTCAGCTGAATGCGGCGGCTCGGCGCGGCGGTCGGCTGACCTGCATCATCAATCGCTTCAATTCGAGAGACTGCGTCCGTCGCCGATCCGAGTTTCACGGTGATATGGCCCGCCATGTCCGCGGAGCTCATAGGGCGGTCCATCCAGAGATCGACTTTGTCGCTTGCGTCTAGAAATGCAGGAGGAGGAGCGTCCACGCCCTCGGCGCGCGCCGCGCCGGTAAGCGCATAAATGAGGACGAGAGTGGAGCAAATGTATCTTAGCTTCATGTTGATCTTTAGTAACGCGATGTCGAATGGTCGAAAACATATCGAATGCGCCCCTTGCTCTCGCAGAGCAAGGGGCGCAGGCTGTCGTGAGCAGAGTTTTCCGTCGCGCTATGGCGCTGGCTCCAAATCGCTCACCGGCGCCGCTTCCGTCACGCGGGTGGCGAGCAGTCCCGCGATGAGGAGACAAATGCTCCCCAGGGTCAGAGTCTTGATCGGATCGCTGTGAAAGACCGATTTGATGATGATCGGCATAAACAGCGAGTAGACGATCTGCGGGATGACGATGAAGAAGTTGAAGATCCCCATATAAACACCCATCCGTTCCCGTGGCAGCGCCACGGAAAGAATAGCGTACGGCATGGCGAGGATTGACGCCCAGGCGATCCCGAAGGCGGCCATGGGGATCAGCAGCAGGGTGGGCGTGTGGATCAAAGACACGCTCAGCAGACCAGCGCCGCCGAGGGCAAGCGCCAGGGCGTGCAGCCTGGGGCGACCGATACGTGCGGTGATGGCCGGCAGCAAAGGGGCGACGACGAAGCAGACGATGGAGTAAGCCGCCATGCAGACGCCTGCCCATTCGGTGGCGCGGTCGAAGAGCGCGGACTTGCTGTCGACTGCTCCGAAGACGTGCCGGGCGACGCTCAGGGTGAAGAAGCCCCAGAAGCAAGACAGGCCGAACCAGGTGGCGAACTGCACCGGGAAGAGCTGCTTCATTGTGTGCGGCATAACCCGGAGCGCATGCGCAATCTCCCGGGCGCCGGCGGCGACCCCGCCTGTCTCACGCTTGCGCCGCTCGAATTCGGCCATGTTGGCTGGGGGATCTTCCGGAGTGCGCAGCACGGTCCAAAGAATGGCGAGCAGAAAGGCGACGGCGCCGATACGGAATGAATAGAGTACAGAGAGGGGGACGCCATTGGCGGACTGTCCCGCCACGCCAAAGTGATTGAGCAGCCAGGGAAGGGCGTTCGCGAGAGTCGCGCCAAGGCCGATGAAGAAGCTCTGCATCAGGAACCCCGTGGCGCGCTGGCGCACGGGAAGTTTATCCGCGACAAACGCCCGGAACGGCTCCATGCTCACGTTGATGCTGGCGTCGAGAATCCAGAGCAGCACCGCCGCCACCCACAGAGCCGGCGACGACGGCATCACAAACAGAGCGATCGACGCCAAGATGGCGCCGATCGTGAAGTACGGTCGCCGTCGTCCGAACCTCGGACTCCAGGTTCGGTCGCTCATGGCGCCGATGATCGGCTGGATCAGCAGGCCGGTGACCGGTCCGGCAAGACCCAGAATGGGAATTTTGTCCGGGTCCGCGCCCAGCTTGACATAGATGGCGGCCATGTTCGCCATCTGCAGGCCCCAGCCGAACTGGATGCCCAGATAGCCGAAGTTCATGTCCCACAGCTGCTGGAATCCGAGCGCCTTTTGCTCGGGCTCCGGCTGGGCCATGTGAATATCGTCATTGATGATCGACGCCATATTGGAATCCTGTCATACTTTCCACTGCCGTACCGCCGGCGGTGATCTCGCCATGGACGCTTATCGTTTTGGCGCGCGTCGCTCGAAAATCGCAAACTCTTTGGGCGCCAGCGTGAACTGAGTACCCGCTGTGTGTGGGCCGAATCCTGCCCCGTCGAGATTGATCTCTTTCCAGTCCGATCCTTCGGGGATCGGGACGGACCCCTTCGCTTCAGTCGTCGAAAGGTTGATCTCGACCAGGACTTCGGACCCGCCGCCGGATCGCACATAGGTCAGGACCTGCGCGGGCGCCGAGTTGGTAAGCCAATTCAGCCCACCCTGTCGGATCGCTTTGTTTTTATTCCGTAGTTGGATCAGTGATTGATAGAATTTCGGCATTTGCGGATCGCCGATGGTCCAGTCGATCGCGCCGTGGGGGTTTGTCTCGCCTGCGGCGTTTCCGATCTCCATGCCATTATAAATGAGCGGGACATCGGTATTGGTGAAGTTGAAGACGGCGGCGGCGCGTGCGCCCGCCAGTCCGCCCTGGACATTCACATCGCGTGGAGAGTCCCAGTTGTCCTGCATGGACATGTGCGTCATCTCGGCCGGATACTGGTCTTTCTCATATTGCCATGCGGCCTGTACTCCAGCGGCGTTAGTCGCAGATTTCTTCAATGCGTCGAAGAGACGCCACGCATAGTCGAGTGAGAACGGCTTTAAAGCAAGATCCGGGGTCGCTTCTTCCCCGAGCAGCAGAACATCCGGCTTGGTTTGGCGCACTGCGTCGCCCATCTCCCGCCAGAAGTCCGCCGGGATGCGACGGTTCGGACCGTCCGGGTTGTTGACGCAGTCGAAACGGAATCCGTCGACCTTGTAATTCGTGATCCAGTAGCGAAGCATCCCGACCATATATTTTCGCAAATCGGGGTTGGCGTAGTTGAGCTGGGCAACATCGCTATAGGTGAACGCCATCTCGATCGTCGCGGGATTTTTCGCATCGCCGTCGCTATGAACGTAATATTCCGGATGCTCGGTAATCAGCGCATTGTCCCACGACGTATGGTTCAGCACCTCGTCGAGCAGCACCTTGATCCCTCGCTTGTGCGCCGCAGACACCAGCGTGCGCAGATCGTCCGGCGTTCCATAGCTGGGATTGACAGCAAAGTAATCATGAACACTGTACGGGCTGCCGACATTGGGATGGCCATTGTTGGAGATCGCGGAGGGAGTGATCGGCATCAGCCAGATGGTGTTGACGCCGAGTTTTTTCAAACGGTCCAGTTGGGCAGTCACCCCCGGCAAGTCGCCCTTCGCAGAGAAGATGCTTGGGTAAATCGTGTAAATGACGGAATCCGTCGGCCAGAGTAGAGCAGGGGAAGCCGCCGTCGCAAGATGGGGCATGCAGGAAAAAGCTGTCAGACTCAGCAGCGTCGTTGCCGCGACTTTTCGAAACCAACTGTTCATAAAATAAGGACTTTCCGGCGCTTGATCGAGCCGTCTTTGTTTCGGATGGGCGGCGCTTATGGCGCTGCAAATTAGCGACCCGCAGATGCTGGAGCGCCAGCTGCCGAACTTTGGGCACCAGGCATCGGCATGTTCTTAGCGGCTGCGGACTGCCGGGCGGCGTTTTCCTGGATCGACTGCTGCACCTGTGTGGGGGCGGCGCTCTGTGAGCCGCCGTCTTGATTATTGCTGGCGCAGCCAGCAATCACCATGGCGGCCGCAAGCAGAACGCCAGCCACTCGTTTTTTTCGCCGTAACGATTGTGTTTGCATGGAAACCTTATCAGGCTCCATGCGCTCACCTCCCTCAGGAAGTGAGCGCACAGCGCCAGTGAGCGTTAATTAATATTGAATGTCGCCGCAATACTGCCGTCCGCGCAATCCACGGCTGCGGCTGTATTGCCGGGAGTTCCACAATTGCCGGAAGTACCGTTGGGGTAGCCGCCGGATACTTTGGAAGGCAGGAAGAATTTCGCATGACCGTCCGCCATGCAGTAGTTAGCCCCCTCATTGTGACGCCCCTTGGGAGTGAAGTCTGCCTTGCCGTCGGTGCTGGGATCAGAGTTTCTGAGATAACCGGTGGCGTACTGGACATGCGTGCCGTCGTTGGCGCCTCCGCCGAAGTGGCAGTTGTAGCCGACCATATCCCACTGACCGCCGAGGCCACATCCTGCGACCGAGCCTCCGCCATACGATCCATCGCCGTTCCACGGACCGGAAGGTCCGCCGGTGGCGTTCGTATTTGGGTCAACGGTAATATCATAATAACCGCTCTTGGTGACTTCGAATAGAAGAACTGTTTTGGCGGGAGAAGTAAACGCCGCCAAGCTCTGTCCGTCGCTATGAGTGCCGGTAGGGTCGTACACCCCGCAGTTTCTGTT
>JAOQAA010000185.1 GCA_025963815.1 Capsulimonas sp. | reverse complement strand
GATTCCAGCTTTACCTGGGGATATAACCCGGTCCAGTATTTCGGTCTTTCATATCACTACAGCCATAATCCCGCCGCCGAAACCGAGAAGCTCGTTTATCTCAAGCAGCTCGTCAATGAGTGTCACGAGCGTGGCATTCACGTGATCATGGACGGCGTGTTCAACCACGTCGACGCCGCCCCGCCGGACTTTGGCTTCCCCTATTACTGGCTCTATCAAGATCCCGCCGAATCGCCTTATGTCGGCGAGTTCGCCGAGCACGAATATTTCCGGGATATGAATTACTCCAATCGATGTACGCTGGAGTACGTCCGCGACGCCTGTATCTACTGGATTGAGGAGTTCGGGATCGACGGCATTCGCCTCGACAATACACTGGGATATTACAAACAAGACGACCTAAAGCACGGCCTGCCGAAGCTGCTGGAAGAGATCGACGCCTATGTGAAGGATTGTCACGAAACAAACTTCGCGATCATTTTGGAGCACAGCTGGGATTATGACGCGATTGACGTGACAAACAAAGTGGACGCGACAAGCTGCTGGTACGATCCTTTCCGCACTCTCAGCGAGCAGTATCTGCATGAAGAGGACGAGACGGCGCCGCCCATCCAGACGACCATGATGCGTATGCTGGAGACAGCGCGCGGCTTTGAGCCAGGCCGTATCCCGACTACCTATCTCGAAAACCACGATCACAGCCGCATCATCACCTGCGCCGGCGGCCGCAATTCCTGGCATCGTACGCAGCCTTATGTGATCGCGCTGATGACATGCTTTGGCGCGCCGCTGATTTATAACGGCCAGGAGTTCGGCGCGGACTACGAGATTCCGGAAGACGGAGACGGCCGAGTCGTCGCGCGCCCACTCGAATGGAGCCAGGCGAAGAGCGCCCCCGGCCCCGCGCTTTTGGATCTTTACCAAAAGATGATGCAGATCCGAGAAGAGCACCCCGGCCTGCGCTCGCCGCATTTCGCCCCGTCCAACTGGGACGAAGCACAAATCCAGTTCAACAAGCAGGGGCTTGGGATCGATTTGGAACGCGGGCTCGTCGTGTATCGCCGGTGGAGCGAGGACGAAAAAAAGCGCGAGCATTTCTTTGTTGCGCTGAATTTCTCCGATAAGCCGCAGCAAGTCGACTTTGAAATCCCCCACTCTGGTGTATGGCGCGATCTCATGGGCGGCCCAGAAGTTCAACCAGAGCATGGAAGAATTCAAACGGAGATCGGATCGAACTGGGGCGCGATCTTTTATCGTGAAGGATAATCTCATATTTCGGGTATCGTTGTAATCGGTTACACTTGCCAATTTGGGGCCGAGCGAGTACAATACTGGGCATTGCTTCTTGACCGCAAACCCACTTTCAAAGGCCCCAATTATCCATGTCGACCGATCTTCAAGACCTGCCGGATTGGCGGGCGCAGTCCGAGAATTACGAGTGTCCAGAGTGGTTCCGTAACGCCAAGTTCGGGATCTGGGCGCACTGGGGGCCGCAGTGCGTCGGCGCGATGGGCGATCATTACGCGCCCGGCATTTACGGCCTCCATCCCGGCGACAAGACCTATGTCACCAGCGACACAATCTATCAAGAGCACATCCAGCGCTACGGGCACCCCACGGAGCACGGTTTCAAAGACATCTGTAATAGCTGGAAGGCGGAGAAGTGGGACCCGGAGCATCTGATCGGGCTGTACAAGGCGGCCGGGGCCAAGTACTTCGTCTGCCTCGGCAACCACCACGACAACTTCGATAACTGGAACTCCGCCCACCAGCCCTGGAACTCCGTGAACGTCGGACCCAAGCGTGATCTCGTCGGCGGATGGGCGGCGGCCGCCCGCGCCGAAGGGCTGCGCTTCGGGGTCAGCCTCCACGGATGGCAGGCATGGAAGTACTACGCCAACGCCGCCGGACACGACAAGACCGGCCCTTGGGCCAATAAGCCCTACGACGGCGCCCTGACAAAAGAAGAAGGCGCCGGTCAATGGTGGGAAGGGCTCGACCCCAATGCCCTCTACGCCACCAATCAGGACCCCACGACCGAACCTGACGCCGCGTACACCGACAAGTGGAACCGTCGCATGCTCGACGTAGTCGATCAATATCAGCCCGATCTGCTCTACATCGACAACTGGGACCGCTCGGTCTATGGCGGCGCGCAGGGCGACGATGTGATCGGGCACTTCTACGAACAGGGAACGAAGGACGGCAAGATCGACGTCGTGTTCACCCGTAAGCATATGCCCGAATCCGAGCGACATCGCGCCCTTTGGAACGTCGAGCGCGGCCTGCTCGACGCCGTGCAGCCGCTGGCGTTCCAGACCGAAACCTGCATCGGCAACTGGCATTATCACTACGGCGTCCATTACAAATCGAGCACGGATGTGATCCGGATGCTGATCGACGTCGTGAGCAAAAATGGCAATTTCCTGCTCAACATCCCTCTCAAGGGCGACGGCAGCCCGGACATTTTAGAACTCGAACTCCTAAAAGACATCACCGAGTGGATGGAAACGAACTCCGACGCGATCTACGACACCCGACCCTGGCGCGTCTTCGGCGAAACCGAAGCTGGCAGCGCCGCGACCGAAGCTCCGAGCTGGAACGAAAACGAAAAACTCACCGAACTGCAAGGCCAAATCCGATACACATCCAAAGGCGACACTCTTTACGCCTTCCTCCTCGCCTCGCCGACGGGCGAAGTCACCCTGCCCAGCGTGAAGCCGATCACGACTGATGGAGCGACTGTCGAGCAGCTCGGCGTCGGCCCGATTCCATTTCACTTGGACAGCGAAGGACGACTGGTCTTGGAGGCTGCGTCTGCGACGGCGGCGCGCGGGACAAACGGTGCGGCGACGGTGTTTCGGTTGAATGGGATTTCGTGACCTATCCCCCAGCCCCCTTCCCCAACAAGCCGCCCGTTCTACCCACCCCCGGACTTCGTCCGACCCCTCCCGCAACGGGAAGGGAACTCCCCCCTGGCCCCCACTGGGGGTAAGAACAGAGAAACGCAGTCGTGTCGAATAAATTTCGACACGGCTGCGTTGTTATGGTCTACTCCCCTGTGGAGTCGGGGGCATCTGAACTCCCTTCCCGTTGCGGGAGGGGTCGGACGAAGTCCGGGGGTGGGTCTGACCGGAAGGGTCGCGCGAAGCGCGGGGATAGGTCACTAAAATCTTCAAACCCTCTTCAAATACCCCTGCGCCGAAGCCACATACCCCTCTTCAATAAACGCCGCCGCCATCGACGTCTCGCGCGGGTGCGCGCCGTTGACTTCTTCGATCAAAACGGCGCGTCTTCGACCATTGCCGACTTCGGCGGCGAGGGCGCGGGCGATTTCGAGGGCGACCGTGCTGGGGTCGCGTTCGGGGACGTTGTCCAGGAAGGTCGTCATTTGGCGCTCGCTTTTGGGGAGCCAGGCGGCGAGGGCGCCGTCCACCAGGATGACGACGGCGCCGGCGATGCGCATGGGCTTGCGGCCTTCGGTGACTTCGGGCCAGGGCAGCGCGCCGCCGTAGGGTTGTGCGGGGTCGACGGCGCTGAGGAAGACGGTTTGCGGCTGGTCTTCGGATTCACGGAGGCCGCGCAGGCGGTCGACGGCGCCGGGGAGGGCGAATTGGGTGGCGCCGAGCCCCGCGACGAAGTAGCCGCGGCGGACGGCGCCGGCGTCCTCCATGGCTTTGAGAACGCCGTAGACGCTGCTGAAGCCGCCGGGAATTCCTTCGGCCTGCACGGCTTCGCGGGTGACCAGGCCGTAGCGGTCAAGTAGGAGATTTGTGTGGGCGGCGAGGCGCTCGGTGGGCGTCGGATCGTCGTAGATCAAACTGCTGACGAGCGACCAGCGGCCTGAGGCTTCGGCGGGTGTCGCGACGCTGCCGGCAGAGGCTCCGAGACGACTCCCAGGGCGCAGGGCGCGGCCCGTGCCGGCATAGCCGCGTCCGGGACGCTGCGCGCGCTCCTGGCGTTGCGGACGGCCCGCGCGGTGCGGGTGGGCGTAGGCGCGCAGGGCGTGCAGTGAGTCGTTGGTAACTTCGCCGGCCCAAACTAAATCCCAAAGCGCGGCGAGGACATCCGGCGGGAAGGAACCAACGGCTTGGAGAAGCTGTGGAAAGAACGAGGCGCCGCGCGCCGCTAAGTGCGCGCGGATCTTGTCGTGCATCTCGGAGGATGGCCGGTCTTCGGACGCGGGCTGGCCGCCGAGTAAGTATGGGGCGTCGTCGGCTAAGTAAAAGCTGATGCGGCCGTCGTGCTGGCCGAGAGACTCGCAGCCGATCCAGAAGATGGCGCCCGAGGTCATCAGTTCATCTAAGGCGCGCGAGTCGTAGTCGGCAATTCGTATCGGGAGAATCTGGGTTTCTAAAATTGAGACAGGGATGCTTGATCCCTGAAGCTGACTGATCGCCTGGAATGTGGCGTTCGGGCCGCGTTTTGGTTCCGCTGCGCCTTGCCACTGGACGTAAAGACGTCCAAGTGCGCTTTGATCCACGGGTTCGACTTCGTGACGCAGACGCGCGAGCGATTTCTGTCGCAGGGCGCGCAGCACGCCGGAGTCGCACCACTCTTCGCCCGTTCCACCAGGCCGGAATTCCCCCTCGACGATCTTTCCCGATGACGCCATACGATTGAGAATCGCGGCGACGGGCGCGACGCCAATGGCGTAGCGCCGCGCGATGTCGGCAGTTTGGAAGGGCCCGTGTGTGCGGCTGTAACGCGAGACAAGGTCGCCGAGCGGATCGCGCGTATATTCCAAGAAGGCTTCGGGAAGACCAGACAGCGGGGGAATACCGAGAGCGTCCCGGTATTTGCCGGCGTCCTCGGCGGCGATCCAGCGCGTCTCCCCCGCGATAGGAATGGGGATAACACGGCGGTCACGCTCCAATTGGGTGAGCCATGGATCGACGAGCGCCTTGTCCGTGACGCGCGCTTCAATCTCCGCGCGGGACAGATCGCCCAGGCGAATAAAAAGATCGTTAAGGCCATCGGCGTGGCGCGCGGCGCGCTCGGGCGTCAGATGCGCCAGATAAAGCTCCAGCTCGGTGAGCGAGTTGGAGTCCAGCAGCTCGCGCAGTTCGATTTCGCCCAGCAGTTCGCGCAATTGCGACGGATCGACGCTGAGCGCCTGCGCGCGGCGTTCCGCGAGCGGCGCGTCGCCTTCATAGATAAAGTTCGCGACGTAGTTGAACATCAAGGCCGAGGCGAACGGCGACGGCGTGCGTGTCGTCACGGTCACCACGCGCACGGCGCGCGTGCGGATATCGCTCAGCAGCTCTTGCAGGGCAGGCATGTCGAAGACATCACGCAAACACTCACGATAGGTTTCCAGAATGATCGGAAAACCGCCATACTTAATCGTTGCTTGCAGCAGCTCGGCGGAGCGCTTGCGCTGCTGCCAGAGCGGCGCGCGCTGTCCAGGGAATTTGCGCGGGAGCAGCAAAGCGCGGGCGGCGTTCTCACGGAACCGGGAGGCGAACAGCGCGACGGCGGGGGCGCCCTGCCCCGCCTGACGCGCGGCGCCGCCCGCGCCCAATTGACGCACGACTAAGTCTTCGATCTCTTCGGGATCGGGAAGCACGGTCTCAGCGCTGGGCGGCTCGTCGGCCTCGGGGAACCGCACGACGATGCCGTCGTCGGTCCAGAGCACATCGATCTCGTAGTCTGTCATCTCACGGACAATAGCCCCGATCGCCATGGCCCACGGCGCATGGACTTTGGAGCCAAAGGGACTAAGAATGCAGACGCGCCAGTCGCCCATATCGTCTTTGTAAGACTCGATGACGATGGTCTTGTCATCGGGAACGGCGCCGGCCGCTTCCTCTTGATCGCGCAAATACTGGATGAGATTCTTCGCCGCCAAAGCGTCGAGCATGTGCTTCTTGATGAGAAGCTCCGTCGCATCTTCATCGGACAGGGCGCGCAGGGTCCGTGTCAGCGCGCCGATGGCGCGGCCAAACTCCAGAGGCCGTCCCGCCGACTCGCCGTGCCAAAACGGCATCTTGCCGGGAACGCCCGGCGCCGGCGAGACGATCACCCGGTCATGAGTGATTTCTTCAATCCGCCACGAACTGGCGCCGAGCAGAAAGACATCGCCGGTCTTGCTCTCGAAGACCATCTCTTCGTCCAGCTCACCGACCCGCCCCTTGCCCTTCTCGGCTCCCAGCAAAAAAACACCGTACAGGCCACGGTCCGGGATCGTGCCGCCATTGGTGATCGCGATGCGCTTCGCGCCCTCGCGGCTGTGCAGTGTGTTATTGATCCGGTCCCATGTAATGCGCGGTCGCAGCTCGGCAAAGTCGTCCGATGGATAGCGTCCGCTGAGCATGTCCAGCACTTCGATGAACATCGTGCGCGGCAGCTCTGCGAACGGCGCGCTTCTTCGGATCACCCGCTCCAGATCGTCGACGCGCCAGTCCTCCATTGCGACCATCGCCACGATCTGCTGCGCGAGTACATCCAAAGGGTTGCGCGGATAGCGCATCTGCTCGACGGCGCCCTGAATCATCCGATCCGTCAGCGCCGCGCACGCCAAAAGGTCGCCCCGATACTTGGGCAGAATGACACCCTTGCTCAAGCCTCCCACATGGTGCCCCGCACGCCCAATTCGCTGCAAAGCGCTGGAAACGCTCGGCGGCGCCTCGACCTGGATGACTAAATCGATCGCGCCCATATCGATGCCCAGCTCCAGCGATGATGTCGCCACCATCGCTGGCAGCCGCCCGGACTTCAGTTCGTCTTCAATCATCATGCGCTGTTCGCGCGCGATCGATCCATGATGCGCGTGGACGATCTCTTCTCCCGCCAGCTCATTAAGCGCCGCCGCCAGCCGCTCGGCCAGTCTTCGGCTGTTCACAAAGATCAGCGTGGAGCGATGCTGCTTGATTAAATCCAAGATCAAGGGATGGATCGCCGGCCAAATACTCGTCCGCGTGTCGCCCTGCGACGCCGGGCCGCTAGGGATCTCTTGGATCTCTCCCAGTTTCGCCATATCCTCGACGGGGACTTCGACGCGCAAATCCAGCATCCGGCCCGCGCCAGCGTCGATAATCTGGATGGGGCGGAGTTCGGAGGCCCTCACCCCCCCGCCCCCTCTCCCAATTCTGGGAGAGGGGGAGTCAGAGTTTTCATTAGGTTCTGACGAAGAATCTAAGTTGTCGTCGGCCTCTAGGACATGCACCGCAGCCTCAACGCCAAGAACGAAATCATTCCGAACTGAAGGAGAGCAACCTGCACCTGGAGGTCGAAATCGCCGATCGCAAGCGGACC
>JAOQAA010000182.1 GCA_025963815.1 Capsulimonas sp. | reverse complement strand
TTAATAAAAGCCTTTACCGTAATCCGACTCCCCCTCTCCCAGAATTGGGAGAGGGGGCCGGGGGGTGAGGGCCTCTTCCTAATTCATAACTGCGAGCGGAATGGGCGCGTGGGACTTGTGGGCCTGGCGAACGGGATCGCTGAGCTCATCCGTCGCCTCGACTTCGTTGTAGAAGCTGTCGCGCTCCACGGGGGTGCGGCCGGCTTCGCGGATCAATTCCACGAGCTGCGGGCGCGTGAGCACCTGGCTCTTGTTCCCCTGCTCGCCGTCTTTGTAGGTAATCTCATATTCGTGGATCGTGCCGTCAAGGTCGTCGGCGCCGTACCACTGGGCCAGCTGCGAGACCTGGGGTGTATTCATGATCCAGAATGTCTTGATATGCTGGAAGTTGTCCAGCATCAGGCGGGAGATCGCGATGTTGCGCAGGTCGCCGTCGCCGGTCGGGTGCGGCAGATTGGCCAGCTGTGTGCCTTCCGGGTGAAACGAAAGCGGAGTGAACGTCACGAAGTGCTTGGTCTCGTCCTGCAAGTCGCGCATTTTGACCAAATGCTCGACGCGCTCGGGAATGGTCTCGATGTGGCCGTAGAGCATGGTGGCGTACTGGAGCAGCCCCGCCTTCGCGGCGGCCTTGGAAATCTCCATCCACTCATTGCCGTCGATCTTGCGGTCGAATAGCTCCATATGGACGCGATCGCTCAAAATCTCAATGCCGCCGCCGGGAAGGCTGTCGAGGCCCGCTTCGCGCAGGTCGGCGAAGACTTCGGCCAGCGGCTTGTTCGCCTGTCGCTGGATCTCAACGATTTCGACGCAGGTAAAGGCTTTGATGTGAACGCCGGGGCGCGTTTCTTTGACGGCGCGCAGCAGGTCCAGATAGTATTGATACGGCAGCTTGGGGTTGATGCCCGCCACCATATGCACTTCTTTGATCGGCACGTCCAGGTGCATGCGCAGACGATTCTTGACGTCGTCGATGCTCATGGTGTACGGATCGGGCCCACCCTTCTGCGCGTAAAAGGCGCAGAACTTGCAGCCCTTGTTGCAGACATTGGTGTAGTTGATGTGCTGGTTGCGGACGTAATACGTGAGGTTGCCGTTCATGCGCTCGCGGACGATGTTCGCCAGTGCGCCCACGGCGTTCAGATTGGGGTTTTCATACAGCGCGAGGGCGTCCTCGGCGCTCAGGCGCGTCCCCGACATCACCTTGTCGTAGATGCCGGTCAGGCCGGCGGTTTCAAACAGCCTCATGCTCATGATGACTTGCTCCATTCCAATACGAACGCGGCGGATATTGCGCGACGGCACACTTTGCACAATATTTCACAAAGTATTATACCCTATCAACGCCTCTCATTCCAATTCGTTCCCGGCGCTCTTCTTGCTTACGGCCGGAATGTCGATTTTAACATTGAGCGCGGAGTTGACCACGTGAATGGTCGCGGACGATACGCCCGTCACGAACGATTGCAGTTCGCGGCCGATCGCTTCGTAGCGCCACCCCGAGAGAAGCGTCGTGCTCGGATTGCCGCGCACGAGCAGCGACGCCGAGGCGCGCGTCAGCGCCAGTTCCGGCGCAATGCCCCGCGCCAGACACAGTGCAGCGCCCATCGCGGCGGTCAGATCCGTCATGACGCGCTGCTGCGGCGTTTCGTCGTCCTGTCCGGCCAGTGGCTCCGGCAAGTTTTCCTCTTTAATAGCGCGGGCGGCGTCCAGAGCGGCCAGAATATCGGGACCAATCGTTGCTTCCTCCCCCGCCGGGAAGCCGCGTACTTTGATAAAGTCCGTAATTCGTTTTGGCGGGCGCAGCGCAAGTTCCGTCACCACTTCATCTTTTAAAACGAGACGGGCGGACATATCACGCGCCGCAGCTTCGCGCTCGCGCCAGGCGGCGACGGCGCGCAGGTAAGCCGTCGGACGAGCCGTCATTCCCGAGCGCGGCCCACGGATGCGCTGGTAGGCGATATCCGGATCGGGCTCGTAGGCGATCGCCGTGGAGAAACGCGCCATCTCTTCGTCCAGCCATCCGCGCCGGCCGATCTTGGTCAGCATGGCGCCGAGCTTGTCGGCGATGGGAAGCAGATAACGGACATCATCACGTGCGGACTTGAGCTGTGCGGGCGACAATGGCCGCCGGTCCCACTCGCTGCGTGTTTCCGTCTTGCCAAGCCGCACGCCGGCGAGCGCTTCGACCAAACGCGCGTAGCTCAGCGGGTACTGGGGGAGACCGATCAAGCCGGCCGCCACCTGCGTATCAAAGATATTCTGGGGAAGATCGCGGCTGCCGTAAAAGGCGAGGCGCAGGTCCTCGCGCGCCGCGTGCAGCACGATTTCAATGTCCGGATCGCTGACCAGATCCCAGAACGGCGCCAATGAGGGAATCACAATGGAATCGATCAGGGCGATGAACTCATCCGTCGCCACCTGGATCAAGCACAGACGCGGCACATAAGTCCGCTCGGCCAAAAACTCCGTGTCCAGGGCGAACCGCCCCGCCGCCCTGAGGTCCGCCACCAACGTCAGGAGATCTTCCTGGGTCTTCACCATCGGCCGCTCGATATGCTCCGTGCTATTCGCCATGTACTACCTCTCCCTGATAAGCCGCCATGCCTCCGTCCATCGTCGCCACATTTTCGTATCCCAAGGACGCCAGATATTGCGCCGCCATCTCACTGCGCACGCCGTGCTCGCAAATCAGCACGATTTCTTCGTCCGAACTCAGTTCGCCCGCTGCGCGCGAGGCGAACTCGTCGATCGGGATCAGCTGGACATTCTCAAGGTGATATTGGAAATATTCCGCGGGGGTACGGACATCGACAAGGGTCGGATGATCGCCATTCTCCAGCCGCTCTTGGAGCTCAGCGGCGGAAAGATGGCTGTACGCAGGTTTAAATACCATAATTACACACATTTTACCCTAAAGTCGGCCCGCGTTCAGCCGATAATAATAACGGAACCCGTTCCCTCATTTTTAGGAATCCAGACGCCATGACTGAAACTGCCATCCATATCGCCGGCTTTCGCAAGGAATACCCAGCGGCCCGGCGTAAAGAAATGCGCCTCGCGGTAAACAATCTCGATCTGGACGTGCCCGCCGGCGGCCTATTCGGCTTCCTCGGCCCCAACGGCGCCGGCAAGACCACGACCATCAAAATGCTCCTCGGCTTCATTCCGGCCACACTGGGAGACGCCTCACTGTTCGGCGTTCCGGTGGAAGATCCCGCCGCGCGCCGCGCCGTCGGCTACCTTCCGGAACAGCCCTATTTCCACAAGTTTTTGACGGCCCAGGAAGTGGTCGCCGCACACGTCGGCTTTGCCGGGGCGCATGGCCGCGCCGCCAAAGAACAGACCGAAGCCCTCCTGCGCCGCGTCGGCGCGTATGACTACCGGACGCTCAGATTATCGAAATGTTCGAAGGGCATGGTCCAGCGCGTCGGCCTCGCGACGGCGCTCGCCGGCGATCCCAAACTTTTAATCATGGACGAGCCATCCTCTGGCCTCGACCCCATCGGCCGCAAGGAGTTGCGCGCGCTGCTTCAAGAGTTAAAGGACGAAGGCAAGACGCTCTTCATCTCCTCGCACCTGTTGTCGGAAATGGAATCGCTCTGCGACCGTGTCGCCGTGCTCCATCAAGGCGAGTTGGTCGCCTGCGGAACGCCTGGCGAAATCACGCGTGGGGACGATGAGATCGCCGTTCTGCTGGACGGACTGGACGAAACGGAAAGCCTGGCGCGCGAGATCGCGACGCTGGGCGGATCGCTGGCGCGTCAGCCGGAGACGCGCGGCATCCGATTGGTAGCGCCCGCCGCCGCGCTTTACCGAGTGATGGGCCTACTGGAACAGCGCAAGGCGCGTGTCATCTCCGTGAGCCAGCGTCACGAGACCCTCGAAGACGCATTTTTACGGCTGGTCGGATCGACCGGGCATTAGGAACGATTTTATGCAGGCATTACGCAATATTGGAATTATCGGGCGGATCACGATGCTGGAGGGCGCGCGCAAGCAGGTCTTTCATGTCTTATTGATGGTGGCGGTTGTGATGATCTTCGGATCGACCGTGCTCGCCCATTTCGACGACAAAGTCCAGGCGAAGATGCTGGCGGATCTATCGCTGGCGTCCATGTTCTTCGTCAGCGCCGCCATCGCGATCACCATCACCGTGACTGGCGTTCCCGGCGAGATGGAGCAAAAGACAGTCTATCCCGTGCTGGCGAAGGCGGTTACCCGAAGCCAGTTCGTTCTCGGCAAATTCGCCGGCGCGATGGGCACGGTCGCCATCGGCATGGCGGTCATGGCCCTCGCCTTCGTCTTCGTCGAGTGGTGGTTCCTCGCCGGCCACATCGACTTCGCCGTACTCTACGTCGTTCCATTTCTTTTCTTAGAAACGGCCATCCTCGCCGCGATCTCGCTGGCGCTCTCGACGGTCTGCTCCTGGCCCCTGGCCTGGTTTCTCTCGGTCATCGTCTGCCTGGTCGGCAACGTGAAGTTCCAGCTCTACGCCTCACTGATGGCGAAGCATCCAACTCCATTCAACAAGGCAGCAATCAGCGGGTTCTATCATGTGCTGCCCAGTTTGGAAAGCTTCAACTTCAAGGATGCGTTAGTACATCATATGACCGTTCCCAATGTCTATCTCTGGCAGACCGCCCTTTACGGGCTCTGCTACACCGCCGCCATGCTCACCCTGGCGTCCATCTCGTTCCGCCGGAGGGAATTATAATGCGCCGCCCCAAGTTCGACCCCGCCGCATGGATCGTGGTTCCCGCCGTCGTTCTCACGCTTTCCAGCGTCAGCCTCCTGAGCTTCCGAACACCGACCCATGCGGACACGATGTCCCGCCCGTCTGCGGCAATAGCTCCTGCCTCGCCTTCCGCCAACACGCCTGTCTCGGACATGCACGCTGCAGACGATGGCGACGGCGATGAGCTTCTGGAGCACTGGGGCGATCCCAAGTACGCCAAGGAAGAGCGTATCCAATTGGCGGGAATGGGCTTACTATTTGTCGGCGCGGCGGCCATGCAATGGAAGCGCGCGGCGAGGAGGCGAGTCCATGTCACAAAAGCGTAACCAGAAGCGGCGTCCCGCAAAGGCGCTCGCGGCTGCTATTCTTCTGATGCTCGCCGCCGGCGCTTTCGACTCCCTCTCCATGCCAACAGCAATGCGTGAAGGCTATTTGAAGTCGACGGGCAAAGACAGCAATGGCGCGGTGGCGATGGCCGCCGGCCAGTTCCGCTCCGTCGCCGCGAACCTTCTTTGGATGAAGGTCGTCGACCACTATCACCATCAGCAGATGGCCGACGGCGGCGACTGGTCCAAGAACGAAAGCCTG
>JAOQAA010000163.1 GCA_025963815.1 Capsulimonas sp. | reverse complement strand
GACCGCCGAAGAGGTGCGCGCCTCGGCCATCGATTGGACCTTTGGGCCATGTGTCGCCGTTCCCCAGGACTTCCGATGGGGACGCACTTACGAAGGGTACTCGCAGGATCCCGCACTCGTCGCAAAGCTGGGCGCAGCGGCGGTGGAGGGGTTGCAGGGGCGCGATCTGTCGGACGGAACTTCGATCCTGGCGTGCGCCAAGCACTTCGCCGCCGACGGCGGGACGACGTTTGGAACCGGGTACGCCAAAGGCAACTACGCCCTGGATCGGGGCGACACAAAGATCGATGAAGCCACAATGCGGCGCGTGCATCTCCCCGGCTACGCCGGCGCGGTTGAGGCCGGCGTGGGGACGATCATGCCCTCGTTCAGCAGCTGGAACGGCGTGCGCGCCTCGGTGCATAAGCATCTGCTCACCGATATTCTCAAGCACGATCTGAAATTCGAGGGCTTTCTGATCTCGGACTGGGACGCGCTGAACCAGATCCCCGGCGATTACAAGGCGAACATCGCGGATTCGGTCAACGCCGGCATGGATATGTTCATGATCACGGACCGATACCAGATCTTCTTCGACGATCTCAAAGCGCTGGTGGGGGAAGGCAAAGTCCCGCAGTCCCGGATCGACGACGCCGCGCTGCGCATCCTGCGTGTCAAGCTCGCCATGGGCTTGATGGACAAAGGCCATGACTTCACCGCGTCCGCCAGTCTTCAGGCGAAGTTCGGCGGCGCCGAGCATCGCCAAATCGCGCGCCAAGCCGTGCGCGAGTCGCTCGTTCTTCTCAAAAACAGCAAGAAGACGCTGCCGATCGCCAAGACCATTGCACGCATCCATGTGTGCGGCCGGGGCGGCGACGACATCGGCATGCAGTGCGGCGGCTGGACGATCAAGTGGCAGGGCCAGATGGGGGATATTCCCGGCGGAACCAGTATCCTGACCGCCATCAAGAATACAGTCTCCAAAGACACGGCGGTGACATATTCGAAAGATGGAACCGGCGCCGAGGGCGCGACCCTAGGAGTCGTCGTGATCGGGGAGAACCCGTACTCCGAATGGATCGGCGATCGACCCGACCTTACGCTCACACAGGAAGATCTGGACGCCGTCGCCAATCTCAAAAAGGCCAATATCCCCGTCGTCGTCGTCTTACTCTCCGGCCGCCCAATGATTCTCGGCGACGCTCTCACGCAAAGCGACGCCCTCGTCGCCGCCTGGCTCCCCGGAACCGAAGGGCAGGGGATTGCCGACGTATTGTTCGGCGACTACAAACCCACGGGCAAATTGTCGTTCCCATGGCCGCGCACGATGGACCAGATCCCGTTGCATTTCGACGACAAGAAGGCCGATCCGCTCTTTGCTTATGGGTTTGGGCTGGGGTATGGAAAGTAGATATGGCTTTGGCCCTATCCAGACTCGGCCCCCCTGCCCCCCAATCCTGGGGGAGGAGTTAGGCATTGGGCGATTTGATCGAATGAGACGTTTGCCCGAATTTCATTTCCGGAAAACACGCATCCATAAACCATAACCACACCCGCGACAAACTCCTCCCCCAGGATTGGGGGGCAGGGGGGCCGAATCGGGCAGGTACTTCAGTGCCTGGTAAGCATATTTCACCCCATATCGGGTATGCTTTTCTCAAGGAACGCTCGGCTGCTATAGCACCGTATCGCATCTCATTTATCGTAAGGAAATCCCAGCAATGATCGCCCGCAAAAAACTTTTGAGGCCGTCGCAATCGTCAAACCGTCTCAACGCGCCTGTTGCCGTTCTGGCTGTTCTGGCGATACTTTCGCTGGGAGGACACGCGCAGGCGAAGTCCGGTCAGGATCAGTTCGTGCGGCAGACCGCGCGGGCGAAGGCGATCCTGGCGCAGATGACGCTGGATGAGAAGGTCGGGCAGCTGATCCAGGTGGAGCGCGCCGCCTTAAAGGATCCTTCGGATGTCGAGAAGTACTATCTGGGATCGGTGTTTAACGGGGCTGGCTCCGGGGTTGCCGGCGACATCAAGACGCTCCCGCCCTGGAGCGATGTGACCCAGGCCATCCAAACGCGCGCGCTTTCCACCCGCCTGCATATTCCACTGCTGTACGGCACGGACTCCATTCACGGTAATAACAACGTTCCCGGCGCGACGATCTTTCCGCACAACATCGGGCTGGGCGCGACGCACGATCCCGCTATCGTCCGGAAGCTGGAGCGCGTTAGCGCCGAGGAGACATTGGCTGTCGGGTTCAACTGGGCGTTCGCGCCGTGTGTGACGGTTCCGCAGGACTACCACTGGGGGCGTACGTATGAGGGCTACGCGCAGGATCCCGCCCTGGTGGCGAAGCTGGGCGGGGCGGCGGTCGAGGGATTGCAGGGGAAGAACCTGGCGAATGGCGAGGCGGTAATGGCGTGCGTCAAGCACTTCGCGGCCGACGGCGGGACGGAAGGCGGACACGATCAGGGCGACGCCAAGATCGATGAGGCGACCATGCGCCGCGTCCATCTGCCTGGATACGTCAGCGCGATCCAGGCGGGCGCCGGCACGATCATGCCGTCGTTCAGCAGCTGGAACGGCCTCAAGGTGTCGGCCAACAAGCATCTGATGACGGATATCCTCAAGAAAGACCTTGGCTTCGAGGGATTTCTGATCTCAGACTGGAACGCCATCGACCAGCTCGGCGGCGACTACAAGAGCCAGGCCGAACTGTCTTTGAACGCCGGCATGGACATGTTCATGATCACCGACAAGTATCGGCTGTTCTTCGACAATGTCAAAGCGCTAGTTACCGAAGGCAAAGTCCCACAGTCGCGCATCGACGACGCCGTCCTGCGCATCCTGCGCGTCAAGCTCGCGATGGGACTGATGGACAAAGGCTACTCGGTCGCGCCGAATCCCAAGCTCCAGGCGAAATTCGGCAGCGCCGAGCATCGACAGATTGCCCGTCAGGCCGTGCGCGAATCGCTCGTTCTACTCAAGAATGAAAAGAAGACGCTGCCGATCGCCAAGACCATCGCACGCATTCATATCTGTGGCCGGGGCGGCGACGACATCGGCATGCAGTGTGGTGGCTGGACGTTGAGCTGGCAGGGTCAGATGGGCCCGGTTCCCGGCGGAACAAGCATCCTTGACGCCGTCAAGAAAGCCGTCTCCCCCGGAACCAAGGTCACTTATTCCAAGGACGGTACCGGCGCCGAAGGCGCGACGCTCGGCATCGTCGTGGTCGGCGAGATCCCTTACTCCGAAGGCCCCGGCGACCGCACCGACCTCGCCCTTCCCCAGGAAGACAAGGACGCCATCGCCAATCTCAAAAAAGCCAACATCCCCGTGGTCGTTGTCTTACTCTCCGGCCGCCCGATGATCCTGGGCGACGCCCTCACCCAATCCGACGCCTTCGTCGCCGCGTGGCTCCCCGGCACCGAAGGGGCGGGGATCACCGACGTCCTTTTCGGCGACTACAAACCCACCGGCAAACTCACCTTCCCCTGGCAGCGCACCATGGAGCAGCTGCCATTGCACTACGATGACAAAAAAGCCGATCCATTGTTTGCGTACGGGTATGGGCTGACGTACGGGAAATAGATCTGGCTTTGGCTCATCAGCGACTCGGCCCCCCTGCCCCCCAATCCTGGGAGAGGAAGTTGTCGTTGGGTGATTTGATCCATAGAGACGTTTGCCCTGATTTTCATTGACGGGAACACGCATCGACATTTCAAACCACACCCGCGACAACCTCCTCCCCCAGGATTGGGGGCAGGGGGCCGAATCGGGAGGCCGAAACGTCTAGCTCAGTTAAGATAACCGTCAATCACCTCACGCATCGCCGCGCTCAGACAGCGCCAGGCGCGCATCGCGGCGTGTTGCCGGTGCGCGAAAACGCAATCAGCCATTGGATGCTGGTGTATTCATTCATGATTTGCGACTGAATTTTCGGGTGTATCGGCGGTGTTCGCGCTGCGCGCCTTCATCCTGAAATCTGTCTGTTATCAGTCGGACGCATGAGTAGTTTGCAAACATAATTCCACTTTCATGCGGCCTGCTTACGCCCTACGGTTAGTCGTGCAGGCTAACAAAATGTTCTTCGTCTGGTCTGTTCGCATCCGGGCGAAAACTCAACTGTGTATATTGATGCGGCGGCTGTGTTTGGGGGTATTCAAATCCGACGTGGTAATGCGCTGCGTCAATTTGATAGCACCACCCTCTCGAAATTCCAATTAGGCCGCCGCCGGGAGTGGGGAAGAACTCATGCCGTCATTTAGCGTCAAGGATACAGGGAAGTGACCCTGATTCTGAGAACAAATTTGGCGCCCCGAGCAGCAGGCGCTGGATCAAGGTCGGTTTATACTTCAAAACGACATCCACATGATCGGCAGAACCAGCATATAATTCACTCGACGACAGCTGCGTTAGTTTGGAGGACTCGACCTCGTACGCAGGGCGGGGCCGAGTGTGCATCTCAAAGTTGGCGTTGAATAGGGTCAGTGCGCCTGCGACGACGGCAACGCCAATTGCGATCGTTCTTGCCCTGCGATTTCGCCGCAGCCGCGACTTCGTTTCCTTCTCAGCGCGAACCTTCGCGAGCAGCGTCTCGACATGCTCTTTGGGGAGCCCATACGTTTCCGCGACATGTGCGGCGGTCGGCGCATCAGAAGTTGCGGCGGCAGTTTCCGCCTCGTGAAGCGCCAAAACTTCTTTCACTTCCTCGCCCGTCATTCGCTCTGGCGCTGTATCCGTTTCGGTTGTACTGCTGTGCGGCATTGCTGTATTGTGTCTTTCTCTGTTCACTCGCTTAATAAACGTTTATTCATCTGCCTGCTGTGAGTTGACGATACTCTCCAAAGCGCTCACCATTTCCGCGACAGGAACTGTCCAAATCCCGGCCTTTCCGGCATCGAACGCATCCCGCCATTGCTGATAGCCTTCCATAAAGTCCCGCAGCGGCGCATTTTCCCGTACGACCTCCGTCACACTTTGGCTAATGACTTCCTCCGCGCAAGGGAGATGCCCGATCTCCGTGATCAGTCCCGTTTTATGCATGGGAGCTTTGACGCGAACTTCGTCAACGTGAATATGGATGATCGAGCCCAGTCGATCGTCGTGTTCCGTCCGGACAATCGTCAGCGTTGATCCGTCCTCGTAAGGCCGCGTGTGATATTTCCACACTTGGCCGGGCTTGAAGTTCTCGTTGTCTACGGTTCGCAGCATTCCTTAGTCCCTCAATTCTTCCAGCGCGCCCAACGCAAGTTTGTGTCCCTGCGCCGCCGCTTTGCCTAACCATAAGCGCGCCCAGCGGCGATTGGCTCGTATGCCCTCGCCGTCTCGATAGGCGCGTCCAATATTGAATTGCGCCATTGCTTCGCCGCGCCGCGCGGCCCAGCGCATCCAACGGATCCCTTCCGTCAAGTTTTGCGCCGTTCCCACGCCGTCCAGATACATCACGCCCAGGTTGCACGCAGCCCAGTCGTCGCCAAGCTCCGCCGCGCGCAAATACAGCGCGAACGCCTTTTCCGTGTCCCTCGCAACATCCTTGCCGTCGTCGTAGAAGATTGCCAAGTTACACAAAGCGATGGGGTGATCGTGTCCGGCGGCGGATTCGTACCATTTCAGCGCGCCAGCGGTGTCCTTGCCGACGCCGAGGCCCTCGCTATAGCAGAAGCCGACAAGATTCATGCAATGGACATGGCCCGCTTCGGCGGCCTCCATCAAATACGGAAAGGCTTTGCGATAGTTCTTGCGGCCGCCATCGCCGTAGAAGAGGTTCTGACCGGTTTCGACTGCGGCGTCCGCCAGTTTCTTCTGTGCTCTATTCATTAAAAGCCATATCGTCGCCGCAGCCCGAAACAGCAAGGATTCGCTGTGCTTTTCTCACTCGGCCCATGATGGATTATAGCCCAAGCCCTCGCCGTCCTACGTAAAATGTCACGCAAATCTCACGCGCGGCTCACGGCCTTCTCACCCTCGCGCCGTAAAATCCCTTCATCAAAACAATTTCGCGAAACAAAGGAGTTTCTTATGCTGTCTATGGAGATGAATTGGACGAAGGCGGCGCGTGGCGCCGCTCGATGGATGTTGGTGCTTGCCGCCGTGCTTGTGGGTGTGTTGATGAGTGCCCCGGCGGGGGCGACGGTGATGGGGAATTACGAGAAGGCGTTGTGGTCGGCGGCGCTGCGCGGGGACGCGGGGCAGGTGGAGCAGCTGGTGGAGGACGGGGCGGATATGGAGGCGCGCGATCCGGCGGGAAATACGGCGCTGGGGTGGGCGGCGTCCTCGGGAAGCGCCGCGACGGTGAATGTTCTGCTGGCGCATGGGGCGTGC
>JAOQAA010000611.1 GCA_025963815.1 Capsulimonas sp. | reverse complement strand
TCATGGGGCGTCCAATCGCAATCGGCCCCAACCCAAAGGCCGTCATAACAGCAGCGGCCAAGGTGTTCGGCAAAGTGGCCGTAAAGACGAGGGGAGATCGTTCCAATAGGAGCATCGACTTGGATTGCAATAGTAACGTTGTTCACTACATCACCTTGGTTAATCGTTTAGCTGAGAGTTATCTTACCCGGTTTCGCTTCGTTTTTCAGCGAAACCGGGCAGGAATGGGAATTGAGAAGTTCTTTGCGACGTAGATGAAAAGCGGTTACGCTTTTTCGGCAAGCAGCTTTTTGATACTGGCTTCGAGGAAGGACTTTTCGTCTTCTCCGTAACCAATCCCGCTCCAGCGGATCACGCCCTTTTTGTCGATCAGAAACACCGTGGGGATGGTGCCTGCATTGTATTTCGCGGCCATGGAGCGATTCTGTTCGGGCGAGGCCGACATCGTGTAAGTGACGCCGAGGGATTTCATAAAGGGCTTGACCTGATTGGTCGTGCTGGAATCATCGACGCTGATTCCGATGACTTTCAGGCCCTTTCCCTGGAACTGCTTGTGCAGTGACTGCATCATCGGGGTCGCCATGCGGCAGGGGCCGCACCAGGTTGCCCAGAAGTCCATCAGCACGACTTTTCCGCGCAATGATTTCAGGCTGAGCGGGGCGCCCTGAACCGTGCGCGTGCTGAAAGCGGGCGCCTTGCTTCCCGCTGGAAGCGCGGCGTCCTGCGCGTGCGCCGCGCCGGCGCACGCCATGGCTCCGAATATGAGGACTGCCCGTCCCATGAGAGTTGTTGTTCGCATCGTCGTCGTGCTCCTGATCGCCGGGCGATCTTTATCGATCGTCTTACGATCGTTTGCGGCCTGGAAATTTCCGAATTGCAATGACTTCCTATCATACAGATTTCGCGATCGCGGGGTACAATAGGGACGCTTTCATCTTATTGCATAGATGAACCTCATTATCCACAAAACAGCCTCAAATATCACATCGCCTTTTCAGGCGCCTTCGGCCACACCGAGCAGAGACATTACGGACATCGACAGCGGACATCACGTGTTTGAGCGCACGGTGATTATTTGACGCGTCTTCGTCCCGTGTTTGTTCCTCTGCCTAACTTTTTCAATTTGCGAAATCGAGGAACGTTGCTATGCGTGAACGGTCCATCTATATTGGCATCGTCGTGATGCTCTTGGTCGCCTTCGCCATCGGTGGATGGCGCTCCCGCCACGCCAATCTGGGCGGAAGCGGCGACGGCGTCGTCAATCTCACTCTCCTGACGACCGAGGACAAGGCGAGTTGGGTGCGCGCCGAAGTTTATCGATTTAACTACGAGAACAACAAAAAATATCACGTAAAGACCGTCTACGCCGATGCGCGTTCGGGAATGCAGGCGATTTTGAACGGCGCCCAGAAGCCTGCGCTTTGGAGTCCGGATAACCCGATGTGGATCGCACAGGCGTCGAACGTCTGGCGCGGGCGGCGCGGAACGTCGCTGGTCGATCTTCAGGATCCGTCCAGCTATCGCGTCTTCCTGCGCACGCCCGTTGTGTTCCTGACGACTAAGGGCAAGGCTCCGTTTTTACGCGCCCATCTCGGTGGATCCAATCCATGGCGCAGCATCGCCGACATGGGCTCCGGCCATCTCAATGCGCCGTGGGGCGGGGTGCATTTTGCGCATGCCGATCCGCTTGTCTCCAACGCCGGTATGCTGACGCTGGGGATGATGCTGAATGAGTATGGTCGCGAGAACAACGATTCGGGCGACATGGTCAAAACCGCGGGACGTCCTGAGTTCGGCGCGTATCTTTCGGGCATGGAGCGCGGCTTCCAATACGATCCATCATGCGCCGCCGGTTCGTTCGCGCTCGTGGAAGATTATTTGAAGAACCCCAATGGCCGCGACTTCATCACGGCGTATGAGAGCGCGGCCCTCGGGGCCGCCGAGAAAGACCCCAATCTCGCCGTGGTCTACCCCAATCCCACGCTCGAAGCCCAGCAGTCCATGTGTGTGCTGAACGCGCCATGGGTGACCCCCGCGCAGCGAGAAGGGGCGCAGGCGTTCATGGCCTATGTCCGGCGCGACCAGGCGCTGCGTGACGGTCTGAAGTACAACATGCGCCCGGACACTCCCGGCGACGAATTATCCCTCGCTCCCAAGCTACGCGCGCACGCCGCGCAAGGGTTCCAGGTCAACTACAGCGCTGAAGATGTTCCTCCCTACGAGGCGCTCAATCTCGTCGCCGCTCAGTGGAGACGCCATGTGCACACAGCATCTCGATAGCGCATCACACCGCTCGGCGGTTACATTTTCAGAAAGGGTATTGCTATGTCACCCCAAGAAAAACTTCACGCGGCTCTTCGCAGCCCATATAATCTTCTTGCGCTCAGTTTCGGCGTTGCGCTGACGGCCGTCTACCTGAACCTTCTTCCGCTGGAGATCGCTCTGGTGTGTGAGGTTATCTACCTCGCCGTCCGAGCCTTCTGGCCGAACAAAGCGATCCTGCCGCGTATCGAATTCCGCGCGGTCCCGGCGTCTACCAGCGCTTCCCAATCCAGCGCCGCGCCAGCGCCCGTTCCCGCAACTCTCGCCATCCCCGTGGAGCGGCAGGCGCCCGAAGTGCGCCGCCCGCTTGGCGGCGGCGCGGCGCGGCTTCAGGCGACTGCGAGCCAATCTCCCGACGAGATCCTGCCGCAGATCCGCCGCGAATTACAAATGCGTTATGAAGCTTTGCAGTCCTCGCTGCACGTCATCAAGCTCATGTCCGAATCCGATGCGCCCGCCGCCAAGGAGATCCCCATCCAGCTCGAATCTCTGATCGGCAAATTTCTTACGTTCGCCCTTCATGAAGAACACCTGCGCGATACTCTGGAAGCCCTGCGTGATGAAGCGCGCGCCCTCGGCGACTCCGTGGGTCTGCTGCCCCGCACGATCGATGGCAAGAACCAGCCACCGCCCTACCTGCACCTTTCCTCCGGCGCGACTCCCGCCGCCGGAGGCGACCTTTGGATGCAGCAAGTCATCAGAGAGGCGCACGAATACTACGAGCGCGAGCTGGCCGACCTCGCCTGGCGGCGAGAGCACAGCTTCGACCCCGAATCCAACGCCGCGCTGGAGCGTCGCAGCCACGTCATCCTGCGCCGCAACAAGTATGTAGACCAAGTGGGAAAGATGCTCAAAAACGTGATCTACACGCTGGACCTGATTGGCAAGCGTTTCGAAATCACGACCTCAGAACTCAACGACCGCGCCCCCGAGCGCATCCTGCCGGATATCAAAGCCATCGTTCTGCAAGTCGAATCGATGGGGCGCACGCTGGAAGATTTGGAGCCGTTTGAAGAGTTAGAGGAAACGCGGGCGGCCTAGGGAGAGCGATAGGGCATGATTGTGCATGAACTGCGTTACGCCGCGCGGAGGACAAGCCTCCGCGCGAGGCCTTCGACCACGTGACGGTGATGTGCTGGATGATGAGGAGCGAGGAGTGCATGCTCGGATTCTATTGCGCCGCCGGTCGTGTAGGAAAGTTGGGCGGCATCCAGGCGGGCAGATCGCTGATCGCGGCGCGGGCTTCGGGGGAAGTCGGCACGCCCCATGCCTGGAAGAAGGGACCGAGATTGCGGCCTACTGTGCGCGAGAAACGTGTCATCCACTGGTCCCGTTTCTCCAGATCCGTCTTAGGACGCGCTGCGTCGGGCAGGGCGCGGTATTCGGCAAAGACCTTCTTGTAGGCGTCCCAGCCGAAGCCCTCCTTCAGCTCAATGTACATCGTCAGGGCGATCCAAGGATCGTTCTTCCACTGATTGAAGTCGCTCCCGCCATGGATGTATTTCTCCAGACGCGTTTGCATCACGTCCGGGTACAGGGACGGATGCTGGGAGGACATGAGCCCACAGATCGTTTCCATGATGTACAGGTCGAAGACATTGTTTGTGACTTCCCCGGTTCCGTCGAAGGTCCAGTCGGATTGCTGGTGGTTATGCCCCATTTCGTGAAAAAATCCCCACGACTTGCTTTTCCCATCGCCGTTGGTGAGGATCACGTGCGTGCTGACGACATCGTTCGCAACGTCCATCCCCATCATGATGGGATAACCCGAGTGCATATAGCCGACGCTGATTTGGCGGTCAACGCAGTAGCGCTCCGGACGCGATCGATGATGGGGGATCCCGGCAAAGTCGGAGTAACCATCCAGAATACGATCCCAAAGGACCATGAGGGCTTGCGGGTCGTCGAGAGCGCGAACGGATGCTGAGGGTACAGTCAAGATCACATTGTCGCCCTGCAGTTCCGCCCAGGGTGCGGGATTATTGCGGATCGCTGTGCGCCATACGGCAGGATCGGTTTCGCCTTTGACAAAGTATGGGGCTTCGACGGCATGGCCGATCGTGACAGAGATTGTGCCCAAGGTGCAGCCATCGGGAACGACGATATAGACTGCTCCCCCGAACGCATTCGCGGCGACGGTTTGAGCGGCGTTCAGAGGGAAAACGCGCGTGATTGCTGGAGCGCGTTCCCACTTATTCAGGGGCCACAAGGTATCCGTGTGCGCGCCGATACGGACCTGGAGGCCCTGCTTCACGGCGCTCTCGGGCGCGGTAACGGTGATCTGTTCGCCAGGAGCCGCGTACAAGCCGGTGCTATGCCACTCGGGGACGCTGGCGTCAATCTTGACGGTCTTGGTCACGCGCGCTGCGTCAGACGCTACGGCGCCGGGAAATGATGCGGCTGCGGGGAGGGCATGGACCTGCGCGGCCGGCGCCTGCATTGCCTGTTGAACCTGGAGCGACAGAGCGATACGCTCGATCAAATCGCGCTCCATGAGCGGTGTTTCCAAACGCAGAGCGGGGTCTTTCTCGTGCTGAGTTCTCAGAGAGTTCAGACGAGGCAGCAGGATCTTGTCATCCGGCGGCAGACTGCTGACCGCCAGCAGAACCGTTTCCACGGCTTGGCCCGAGCTAGGAATGGCTGGGGCAAGCCCCTTGGGAGGCGATGATGGGAGGCTATCGAGCACAACGGTGAGAGCATCCGAGGCGTTGAGCATCTCGCTTGGAATCGCTCCGGCCAAATAGCCTTGCGGCGCCGTCGTATTGAGCGTACCATCGGACCAGACGAGACCGGCAGGCGCCAGGAGGCGGTTGCCGCCGTGCTGCGTTAACATCTTATTCGGATTGAGCTGGAGCCAGCCCCAGCCCAGTTCCGCCGCAAGCAGCCCTCCGCCGCCACGCAGGTAGCGATCTAAGGCCGTGATCTCTTTGGGCGCGAGATCCGCCAGCGGACATGAAACGACGGAATCGTCCTTCAGCCGATCGGTCCAATGTGCGTCGTCGAGTATATCCACGGTGACGCCATGCGCCTGCAAGTAGGCGGCAAGGCCAGGCCGCTGTCGAACGCCGACTCGTATGGACCTACCGGGCCTCGCCAGCCAGCGGACCGCATTTTGCACAAGCGCGCCCGTGTCCGCCGCGCTTAGGGCCTCGGCATCCAAATAGCCCGGATGCCCGAACACGACAACACGTCCCGCCCTCAGGCGAGAAGCGGCCACGACCGGCGCCGCCAGCCCGTCGCCGATTTGTCCGGTGACGAGAGGAAAAGCATCCTTCCCAAAAACCGAAACCGGCCCTGGTAACCCCGGTGCATCGATCGTCGTGACGCCGGCCAGCAGTGTTTTCTGATCGGCTTCATGCGATCCATCCGCATGACACACGCCGCCCACTAGGCTAAATATTGCTGCAAGAGAGACGATAAACGTAAATTGCCTGATCAAAAACACCACCCCTTGTGCAAATGAGTTTAGTGCGCCGCGCCTAGCCAAATTAGGCGCCCAAACTCTTCCGTCAGCCAGCGCCGGTCGGCGGGCGTTCCCTGGAGTGCGCGGTTGACGGCTTGTTCGAACTCCATTTCGTCCATGTTGCCGATGCCGCCGGCGTAGTCAGCGCTGACGGCCTGGGCGCCGGCGTAAAGGATGACTTCGAACTCGATGTCGCCCGAGGAGGCGTCGCGCCAGGCGCGGCCGACAAACGCGCCGAGCGGGCCGCCGTCTGGGATTTGCTCTTGAAACGCGTAGCGCCACCCGTCGGGGGTATTGGACGGTGTTGCGAAGAAGTGCAGTTCCTCGACACTCGTTTCCGGATCGGTTTCCACACGTACGTACGCGTTATCTCCGAGCATATTTGGGTCTTTGCGCACCCGGGGCAAAATCCGTCGCCATTCTTCGTCCGGCAGTTTCCACTGCGATGTTTCTTGTTCCACATCGCCATTGTACCTGGTATCCACACGATGCAAATTGCCGCGAACAAATGTTTGATATTGCGCTGCCTGGGTTAAAATCTCGTTATCAAGAACGACCTGGTTTGGAGGATTGAATGATGGCGACAAAACAAGTGGAGAAGAATGCATTAGACGACCTGCGTAAGAGCGATGTCATGGCGCATCTGCTGGACTCGCTGGACGCAGGCAAGGATATCGGCCATTATGGCCGGCTGGTCTTCGCGATGGTGGCGCGGCACTTCCTGTCGGAAGACGAAGTCGTACGCCTCTTGCAGCAGGACAACGACTTCAGCGAGCCCGACGCCCGCGCGCTGTATCTGCAAGTGCAGGGCCATGACTACAACCCGCCCAAGCGCGAGAAGCTGCTGGACTATCAGTCAAAACAAGACTTCCCAATCGTTCCCAACCCGGACGATCCCGATTCCGGCAACCTCTACCGCGATCTTAAGTTTCCGGATCACGTCTACGAGCACATCAGCGAGTACTACGAAGAAAAAGCCGGATCTTAATTCCCTCGACGCCGGGCGCGCCCACGCCCGGCGTCACCACGCCTTCGCCCACTCCGGGGCTTCCATTGGCTCGAATTTTGAGTCGTTGAAATCTGCCAGTTCGATAGCGCTATCCAACCCGGTTTTTATCGAAACGCACGCAAACACCTTTCCATCGCGAGTAAACACCAAGCGCCCGCGCTGGTCAATATCCGCCCAGTCCGCCCGCTCGATTGGAAACGTTTCGGTGTTGGTGCGAACTTGATGTTGATAGCCCCTTCCCGCAGCATCTGCGCTGAGCTTTTTTCTTAGAAAAATGTCTGGGTCTGTGGACAATTGTTTTTCGTAAAACTCATCCGTCGGTGCTTTTAGCCATCCATCTCGCTTTGCGCTCTGAACACAAGTCGACACATAACGTCCATGGTAGTCGTGAATGAACTTCCAATCATTTGGAAACTCTCCCTTATCAGGAGTGAGGCCATGCGCTGCGTTGTCAAAGCATGAAGCGTTCGACAAAAGTGTGTTCGTGAGAAAAAAGCTTCCAGGCTCCAGCATATTTCCAATCCATAACGCTAATGCTGTGAAATATGGCGGTTTGCTGACGGCTCCCCAATAGGTTTGAAATTTCCAGGCAGGTCTGACATTCTCTTTGCGCGCCCAGTACAAAAAAATGGTACCGTCTGGAGAAAGATCGCACCTGTTTTCGTATATACGTCCTTTAAACCATTGCCCTAGCTCAAATGTGTCGTCTTCAGTATTCCATTTGATCAGTTGAACGTGTTTCGAAGGGCCTTGTCGCAGGAACACACAAACCGGCGCTTCCGTAGCGAGAAATCCATAGAGACTGCACTCCGGCGCGGCGCGGTTGATTTTGTTCATAAACGATTTCCTTGAGCGCTAACAATACTGAGCCGTCACCACTCTTTCGCCCACTCGGGCGCTTCTATCGGCTCAAATTTTGAGGCGTTGAAATCCGCTAGCTCCACGGCGCCATCCAGCCCGCCTGTCATTTCCTTGCACACGAACAATTTTCCGTCCCTCGTAAAGACGAAACGCCCGCGCTGATCGATATCCGCCCAGTCTGCTCTTGCGATTGATGCGATCTGAGAGCCGGTCCGGACGCTATACACGAATTTAGTTCCTAGTTGCTTCCTTTGTAGATACGACGGTGTCTGAATGATTTCTTTTTCGTGAATTTCAAATACGTCATTGGATCGTCGCCATCTATATCGTTCCGAAAGTCGTGTTTGAGCCGGTTGATAAGTTGGGTGCTGTACCCCAATAAATTGCCAATCATCTGGAAACTTTCCCTTGCCAGGCTTGAATGACGGAGCCTCTTGGAACGGAAACGAAGAACACGATACTTGCGTATTGCTCAGGAAGTAGCCAGGCGTTACACTCTTCCAGGCGCTCCAAGCCGCCAACGCCGTAAAATAGGGCGGTTTGCAAACCACTCCATAGTAGGCGCCAACCTTCTTGTCGGCGCTATGCCTTCTATCGTCCTGACGGGCGAGATAGATAAGCTTGGTTCCGTCAGGTGAAAGATCGCTCTGATATTCATACACGCGTCCATGAAGC
>JAOQAA010000094.1 GCA_025963815.1 Capsulimonas sp. | reverse complement strand
AGGGCCTTGGCGTGACCGTCGAAGAAGGCGCAGTTCATGGAGCCCTGGTGGCGGCTCGCGTACTTCAGCATGCGGGTCGGCTGGGTCGGCTCGGCGGACATATCTCCGTCCCACACCTCAAACCAGGTTTCGCCGTTCGCCACACCCGCAAGGTTCTTGTCCCACTTCTCGGTGACGACGATGGTGTCGGCCGGAACATCGATCTGAGCCAGCGACAGGCCCTCGGCGGAGTCTGCGGCGGCGTAGGAGCGCAGGATCGTCGAACCGTCGGGCATCACATTCGCGGTCGGGCCAGGGTCGCTCGGACAGGTGTAGACGCCCTTCGCCTTGATGTACGGATAGATCACGTTGTACCACTGCGCGTTAATGGCGGGGGCGGTGGTTCCCGCGCCGACGATTGCGCTGGTGCGGATCTTCCCAAGGTTCGCCGCGCTGCTGGCCCCTCGGAAGAACAGTGTCTCGTCATTGTCCTGAATGTACATCTGGACGCCGAGCCCAATCTGCTTCATGTTGGACATACACGAGATCGATCGCGCCTTCTCGCGAGCCTGGGCAAACACCGGGAACAAGATCGCGGCAAGAATCGCAATAATGGCGATGACGACGAGTAATTCAATTAACGTGAAACCACGTCGAAGCAGGGTGGGCATATGTCTCTCCGGTGCAGGCGATAATTTGTGAAGCAATCTGGAGACGGACGACAATCTTTATTTGCCGTATCCGATGAATTTAGTCTCCGATTAACTTGGTCGGCAATAGGATAGCATTTCGCCGGAGGGTTTGTCAAGGGGGATTAGATTATTTTAATGAAGAAAAAAGCCCGGCGAATGAAGAAGCTCGCGATTTCAATCGCTGGCTATCTTAACATTCGCCGGGCATTCACCCGTTCGCTAATCTAATTTACTTCGTGTTCGTATACTTCCCGGTATATGTCCCCGAGATCGCCAGCACGCCGGATCCGGGCTTGAGGTACTTCTTCGCGGCGGCGTTGACTTGGTCGACAGTCACCGCGCGGTAGAGGTTGTTGCGCTTCTGGATGTAGTCCAGGCCCAGACCGTAGACCTGGGTGGTCAGGAGCTGGCCGGCGACGGCGGAGTTGGTGGAGAGGGTCACGGCGTAGGATCCGGTCAGGTAGGAGATCGCCTGCGCGACCTCGTCCTTCGTCACACCCTTGTCGTGGATCATCTGCACCTGGCTGAGCATCTCATCGGCGGCTTTGTCCACGTTGGCCGGATTGCTGCCGTAACGTACGCCGAATGGACCTTCGCCCAGGCGTGCGTCCACGGAGGAGGTGATGCCGTAGACGAGGCCCATCTTGTCGCGCACGCTCAGGCCCAGGCGCGACGCCAGGGTGCCGCCACCGAGGATGAAGTTGAGCACGGTTTCCGCGTAGAAGTCCGGATCGCTGCGCTTAAGACCACCAGGGAAGCCGTAACGAACATCTACCTGAGCCTTGTCGGGGACGGGGATGACGATCGTTTGGAACGGCCCGGTCGGACTGGCAACGGCCGGGATCGAGATGTCGGGCAGATCGCCCTTTTTCGCCCAGTCGCCAAAGTACTTCTTCACGCCGTCGATCGCCGTCTGTGTGTCCACATCACCGACAATCGTCAGCACCATCTTGTCCGGGGCGTAGTGCGCGGCGTAAAACGCGGCGAGGTCGTCGCGGGTCACACCCTTCACGAACGCTTCCTGCTCATCCAGGGTAGGGGAGCTGTACGGGTGGGTGCTGGGGTAGATGGCGTTGCGGAACGCGATGCCGACCAGCGTTCCGGTGTTGGAGCGCGCCGAATCGATACCCGCGAGGGTCTGGCGGCGCGCTTTTTCCAGCTCATCCGCAGGAAATGACGCATGGCGCAGCTCGTCGGAAAGGACATCGAGAAGGGTATCGAAGTTCTTGGACAGACCGTGCCCGCCCAGCGAGACGAACTCATCGCCGCCGCCGACGGAAACGGAGGAGCCTCCGCCTTCCAGGATCTTGGCGATATCCAATAGCGAACGCGACTGTGTGCCGCGTGAGAGCTGAGACGCCGTGAAGCCCGCGAGGCCGCGCTTATCCGCCGGTTCAAAGATGGAGCCCGCGCTCATCAGCGCGCCGGCGATGGAGACGGTGGGCGTGGCGTGGTTCTCCTGAACGATCACCGTCACGCCGTTGTCCAGCACGACTTTTGTCGGCAGCGCGCTCTTCGCGGGGGCGGCGTCCGCCATCACGCGTGCGCCGCGTGTCGCGGCTGGACGAGACATGTGGTAGTCGGACAGATTGACCTTTGCCGGCTTGGGATCGACCCATGCCGTTGGCGCGGCCGTCGTGAGACCGCCGCCGCCGCGCGCGGTGTCGGCGGCGCCCGCAGGGCGGATCGGCTCGAAGTAACCGACGGTGCGGTTGCGCTCGACAAAATACTTCTGGGCCACGCGCTGGATGTCGGTCTTGGTCACCTTGCGCAGGTTCTCCAGATAGTACTCGCCGCGACGCCAGTCACCGCGCATGGCGTCCTCCCCCAGAAGACTCCCTTGCGCGGAAACCGATTCCTTGCCGAACACATATCCCGCCTCGGCTTGATTGAGCGCGCGGGCCAGTTCTTCGTCCGTGATCGGCTCCGTCTTCAGTTTCTCTATTTCCGCGAGCAACGCTTTTTCCAGTTCGGGGTTGGTGTGCCCCGGCTGCGCGGACGCGCCGATCTGGATGAGTTCCGGATCGCGCAGGGCGATGTCGCCGGCGTCGGTGTCCGACGCCAGTCCGGTCTGGACGAGATCCTGGAAGAAGCGCGCCGTCCGCCCGCCGTTCAGAACCGTTTCAATCACATCGAGGGTATAGCGATCCGGATCCATCACGCCGGGGATATGGTAGGCGATCTCGATCTGCGGCGTCGTTCCGGCGCGGGAAACCAGCACACGACGCTCCCCTTCCTGTACGGGCTCGGGCGTCAGGAAGTGCTCGGAGACGGGATGGGGTTTCAACGATCCGAAGTACTTGCGCACCATGTCCACGGCCTTCGCCGTGTCGATGTCGCCGACAATCACGACCGTGGCGTTATTGGGCGTATAGTAGTTCTTATAATAGTCGTACATCTCGTCGCGCGTGAAGTTCTCAATGTCCGACCGGAAGCCAATCGTATTCCATCGGTATGGATGCACCTGGAACGCCGCCAAGCGTACGGCTTTGTCCAGCGCCTGGCCGGGATTGTTCTCGCCGGCTTCATACTCGGACCGAACGACCGTCATCTCTTTTTGATGCTGGGCTTCGTCGTAAAGTGAATTGACCATGCGGTCCGACTCGATCTTCATCGCCGTTTCTAATCGATCCGAGGCGAGCGTCTCATGATACTCGGTCCGATCGAAGTAGGTGGAGGCGTTGAATTCGGCGCCGTTGCTCTGCAAGGTGGAGCTGATGACGCCGGGGCCGCGCGACTTGGTCCCCTTGAACATCATGTGCTCCATCAGGTGGCTCATGCCGGTCTGACC
>JAOQAA010000058.1 GCA_025963815.1 Capsulimonas sp. | reverse complement strand
ACCAAAAGGGGCAGGAGAAAGTCAACGCGAGGCGCCCTACGGAAGCGGCCCCCATCCGCCGATAATTCCTAATGAAACCCCGTATTTTCACCTGGGGACAATGGCAATTTTATTATTCAAGGAGACTTCATGAGCGACCCCACCCTGCAGACAAACAGCAGCCCCGCGATTTCAGAGCCGTGCGAGCGCGCCCAGACCTGGCGGCGACGCATGGAAGCGCTGGCGCCGCGCGGCGGCGGCAAGCTTCGCGTCGGCATCACGTGGGCGAGCGGCGGCGTGAACGCCGTCCCAGCCGCCGCCCGTCTCGCCGACTGGGCTCCGCTCGCGGGCGTTCGCGGCGTCGCGTTCTTCAGTCTCCAGCAAGGCGACGCTGCTTCCGAAGCCGCTCCGGAGACGATGTCCTTGATCCGGTTCGACGAATCGATCGAAAGTCCAAACGACGCCGCTGTCATTGAGAACCTCGATCTGGTGATATCCGCATGCCCAACCATCGCGCAGCTGACCGAATCGCTGGGCGTCCCCGTCTGGAGCGTCCATCCGGACGCCGAAAATCCCGCGATGATGTTCATGCGGATCGCACAGGAGCTGCGGCAATGGTCGCGCATGGGCGATGTGGATATCTGCCTCGCGCAGGCCGACGAACAAATACTTATGGGAAATCGGAGCGCCGCCGAGCAGCGCCTCTGGCAGCTTCTGGGTGAAGCGCCGGAAAATGTCGGAGTGCTGAACACCCTCGGCGTCTTGCTCTGGCACGACGGCCGCGCCCAAGAATCCCTGACCCTGCTGCTGACGGCGCTCGAACAGGATCCGCTGCATCGCGACACCGTCCTCAATTGCGGCGACGTCTTCCAAACTCTCGGCCGCGACGACGATGCGCTGGCGCTGTATGCTAATTATCTGCAAGCCTTCCCGGAAGATCTGGAAGTGCGGCAGATCCAAGACTGCGTCGCCATGACGAAGATTTCCGTGACGGCGTAGAAGGGTTTCGTATGATCGTCGCCGCTGACCGCCTACAAATCGCCCTGGACGCTCACCTCGCCGGAGATCTGCGCAAGGCCGAAGGTCTTTATAAGAAAATCCTTCAAACCCAGCCTGGCTGCGCTCGCGCCTGCTGGCTGCTTGGCTCTCTTTACGCCCAGCGCAAACAGATCAACCTGGCGATCGCCATGCTGCGCCGCGCCGTCGCGCTCGATCCCAATCTTGCGGAGGCGCACAACAATCTCGGCAGCGCGCTGGAAGACGCCGGCGACATCCCAGCGGCGGAGCAATCTTATGCCCGCGCCTTCACGCTGGCTCCCGCCAATCCCGATTTCGCCGGCAATCTGGCCGCCCTGCGCGAAGCGCAAGGCGACAGCGAAACGGCGTTAGCTCTTTACAACAATATTGTCGCCCAAATCCCCAATCACGCCGACGCCCGCTGGAACCGCTCTCTGATCCTGCTGCGCGACGGAGAGTTTGCCGGAGGATGGAGTGATTTCGAATGGCGATTCGCCGCCACTGGCAGTTCTGAGCGTGAGTTCGCGGCGCCGCGATGGCGTGGCGAAACTCTCGCCGGCAAGACCATCTTCGTCCACGCCGAGCAGGGCTACGGCGACACGTTCCATTTCGTACGTTATCTGCCCTGGCTGCAGTCACAGGGAGCGCATCTCGTCTTCGAATGTCACGACGGTATGAAGTCCGTACTCGAGCACTGTGATGGTTTCGCCCTTCTGACGGAATGGTCCGAACACTGGATCGAGCGGCATGGCGGTGAGGTCGATTATCAGGTTCCGTTGCTCAGCCTGCCGGGACTCGCAGGAACATCATTGAAAACGATTTTTGCGAAAAATTCTTATGTAAAAGCCCGCCAGGATAAGGAACAATACTGGGGAGAGCGTCTGTCGTCGATTCCCAAGGGGCTTCTGCGCGTCGGTGTCGTCTGGGCCGGCAGCCCTAACCAAAAAAATGATGTCAATCGTTCGTGCCGCCTGCAGGATTTGGCCCCTCTGCTGGAAATGGACGGAGTACAGATCGTCAGCCTTCAGCGTGGTCCGGCGGCGTCTCAAATTGCGAGTTATTCCGGCGACGCGAACATCATCGATCTTTCGAATGAGATCGCCGATTTCGCCGATACGGCGAGCGTAATCGCCAATCTTGATCTGGTGATTTCCGTCTGCACCTCCGTCGCCCACCTCGCGGGCGCCATGGGGCGGCCGGTATGGACTCTTCTGTCCAAGCGCGCCTGCTGGCGCTGGATGCAAAACCGGGATGATTCACCTTGGTATCCCACGATGCGTTTGTTCCGCCAGGAGATATTGGGAGATTGGACGCATCCCGTCCAGAGCGCGGCGCGGGTCCTCGCCGGCGAAAGACCGAAACATTCGCCCAAAGTGGAAAAGGACCGATCAATCATGAATAAGGATGCGGAGCGATTGTTCCGCGCGGGCGAAGAGAAATTTCAAAAAGGCGACTTTGGCGGCGCTGAGCAGTGTTACGATCTTGCGCTGAAGCACGACGCCAGTCACGTGATGGCGCTCTGCCAGCTCGGGTCGATCCATATGGGACGCGGCGACTACGCAGGCGCCGAGCCGTTCTTCGAACGGGCCCTTTCACTCAACCCCGAGATGGCCGGACCGCACAACAACTTCGGCGTCGTTTTGAAAGAACTCAAGCGCTTCGATGAAGCGCAGCGGCATTATCAGGAAGCGATACGGATCGACCCGAAAATGGCGGAAGCGTACAGCAACCTCGGCGTCGTCCAGCTTTTTGAAGACGATTTCGAGGCGGCCCGCACAAATCTTTATCGGGCCATCGAACTTCGCCCCGACTACTACCCTGCTTATTGGAACCTGGCATCGCTGCTGTCTCTGGAAGGCCGGATCGATGAAGCGATGCAGACATACGACGCCATTCTGCGCCTCATGCCCGAACACGCCGATGCGCACGCCAATCGCGCGCTGCTATTACTGACGCAAGGCGACTTCGAACGCGGCTGGCCCGAACATGAATGGCGCTTCGCCGCCCATCCCAATCTCATTCGGCCGCCGCACGCCCCGCGCTGGCAGGGAGAACCGCTGGGAGACAAAACGATCCTGGCGCGGGCCGAACAAGGCCTGGGCGACACATTTCAATTCATCCGCTATCTCCCCTGGCTCAAATCACTCGGCGCAAATGTCGTTTTGGAGTGCCAGGTAGGGCTGGGCGCCGTCCTGACGCGCGCGAATGTCGCCGATCGGGTCATCGAACGCTCCCCGGAAGGCAACGCCGCCCTGCCCCCCTGTGATTTTGAAGTCCCGCTGCTCAGCCTCCCCATGATGGCGGGCACGGATCTCCAGACGATCCCTGCAATGGCTCCCTATCTCAGCGC
>JAOQAA010000011.1 GCA_025963815.1 Capsulimonas sp. | reverse complement strand
ATAACTAATGCTCCTGCCGCTTCCGGTTACGGCTTCCCCGCTGTTTTGGGAGCCCCTATCAGGCAGGATGACAGCGCCTCACGCAATTGCGGCAGCTTGGGAGGCTTGCTCACCGTCTGATCGACGTGCGGGGGGACATCATGATCGTCGACAAGTCGCTGTCCCCATCCTGTCAGTAGAATGACGGGAGTGGCCGGCGACGCCTCCTTGACGGCGGCCGCCACCTTCCGACCATCCACATGCGGCATCCCGAGGTCGGTGATTACGGCAGCGAATGGTTCGCTGCTCGCTAACGCAGAGTGAAACGCCTCGATCCCAGCTTGGCCGCCGTTTGCCGTGACGACGACATGCCCATCGGCTTGGAGGATATCCTGAAGCGACTTGATCAGCAATGGGTCGTCGTCGACGACAAGGATACGCAGGCGCGGCAAGGCTTTATTGACGACCAGCTGGTCCGCTGGGTCATGAACGCCGGGAGTAGGCGCAGGAAATACAAGGCGCATTGTCGTTCCTTCGCCCAGCACGGACTGGATCTCGATCTCGGCGCCATGACGCTGTGCGACGCCGTAAACCATAGCGAGGCCCAAACCCGTGCCGCGATCGCCTTTCGTCGTGAAGAACGGTTCGAGGCAGTGGCGCCGTGTATCCTCATCCATCCCGATCCCGGTATCGCTGACCTCGACCAGTGCATATCGCGCGGCGAGCCCGGTGCGCCCGCGAAGAACCGGCCCCAGAGCCTCCTCGCGGGCTATTGACCGGAGAGACAGTCTGCCGCCTTCCGGCATCGCATCGACACAGTTGAGGACCAAGTTGGTGAGCGCCTCGCGGATCTCGCTCTCGACGCCCATGACCGGAGGAAGATCGGAGGACAGTTGGAGGTCCAGCTCGATCACAACGCCGCGCTGCTGCGGGATGTCGCTCCAGCGTGCGCGCGTCAGGCCGATCACATGTTGGATAAGAGAGTTTAGGTCCACGGGCGCAAGGATGAGTTGCGGCTCACGGTTACGGTAGAATTCGCGCATTCGCGCAACAGTTTGCGCGACATCGTCAATGGAGCGCTGGATCGTCTCAAGGTAATCCCGGGCGCGCTCACTCAGCCCTGGCTCGGTTTCAAGGAGCGATTCCGTGTAGAGAGCCACGGGAGAGAGAGCATTATTGATGTCGTGGGCGATTCCGCTCGCCATCTGACCGAGCGCCCGCAGGCGCTCTTGGTGCAAGACAGTTTGCTGAGACCGGCGAAGGTCATCATATGCCTGCTGCAGAGTGTCATAGAGCTGAGCTTGATGCGCGGCGAGCGCGGTATGTTCGCTCAGCTGCCTCAAGAACTCGCTCTCACCACTCGAAAAGCTTTCCGCTCGCCGGCGCGCCGCGACCAGTATGCCGAAAACCTTACTTTCCACGATCAAAGGCGCGATAATGACGGCGCGCAAGCCGCCATGGAGCAGCCGCTGAGGGAACGGAAACAGAACGGACGCGACATCGGGCTCATAGACCAACTCCCCGCGCACACAGCGTGACAGCCCGTTTTCATCGATGGGGATCGTCGCGTGTTCGGTCATGGCGAGATCGCTGGCAAGATCTTCGCTCTTGACCCCAACACAGGTGACGTGAAGAGCGGCGCCGGCTTGATCGTATGTGCAGATACAGGCGAAGTCGACAGGAAGGTCCTCTTCGATGCTGCGAACCACCACCTGCAGGATACTCTGAACATCCTGTCTTTCGCCGATCGCCCGGGTGATGCGTTGAAGCAAGTCCAGGCGCCCAAGGTGGGATTGGATTTTGCGCTCGGCCTCTTTACGCTCTCCGATTTCGCGAACAAAGGCGCTGAACGTCGTTGTTTCGCCGATCTGTATGGGCGTGATCGCGATCTCGACCGGATGCTCTTCACCATCGCGATCCACTGCGGTAAGCTCGATGCGCCGGTTCAAGACCTTCGAATCGCCCGTCGTCAGATAGCGCTTAAGTCCCGCCAAGTGCTGCTCCCGGTAAAGCTCCGGAATGATCGTGTCCGTCAGCATGCGGCCTACCGCCTGCTCCCGAGACCAGCCGAATGTCGCTTCCGCTTGTGGGTTCCAGCCGGTAATCGCTCCGCCGGAATTGATCGTGATCACGGCGTCGAGAGCTGTCTCGATAATCAAGCGCGTCCGTTCCTCACTTTCGCGAAGAGCCTCCTCGGCCCGTTTACGTTCGCTAATGTCGGTGGAGATCCCGAACACGATATTGGTATTGCCTTCGCTGTCCCGGATCGGGCACTTCACCGAGATAAAGTGGTGGAGGCCATCGTCCTGAGGCGCCGTCTCCTCCCCCGTGATCGCCTCCCCTCGCTCGGCGACGCGTACGTCCATCGCTCGGAATGCGTCGGCCGCGTCCTTCGGGAAGAGGTCGTGGTCCGTCTTGCCGATGACGGCCTCTTTGGTAAAATGGAACATCTCACAGAAGCGGCGATTGGCCAGAAGGTACTTCCCATCGACGGCCTTTGCATAGACGACGGCCGGCGTGTTGTCAATGATCCCTTCGAGAAGCTGCTGGCCTTCCTTCATCGTTCGTTCGGCCTCAGCGTGGATGCGTTCGTTCTCGTCGATCAGTCGTTTCCATTCAGAAACCTCGATCTCCAGCATCTCGCGCTTCGCCTTTTCCCTCGCGAGATCCGCGACGATATCCTCGCCACGGATGAACGCTGGGAAGCGGCTCGCGTTGACAAGAACCGCGAAGCCGACGTCGGCGGTCACCATCGTCCACGGAGTATTGACCGTGTAGGTCAACTGCCAGTACGACAGGCCTTCCAGGAAATGGCCGATCCCGCATGTCAGGAAGATGATTGGCACGAACACCCCAAGCAGGCGCTGAAACCACGTCTGCCGCGATACCAGAACGGTGAACGTCATCACAATGGCGTCGCCAATGAGCAATGCGATGAACGGCCGGAACGTTTGTACGCAGAAGTAGTCGAGCGCGAACGAGGCGCCCAGGTATGTGATCGCAAGTCCGAGATCCTTCAAGTGCTGGCGACTGCGCTGATACATCCGGAGGAAATAGAACAGCATCCCGGCGAAGACGCCGAAATAGGCCATCCCGATCTCAACGTTGCCGACGCTCCAGATTCGGGCGCGGTTAGGATCGACGAGGACGCATCGCTCCATAATGGATTGATGCGACAACTGCTCCGTGAAGGTGAGCGCCAGTAGCCCATACGCAACGCTAAGCAACACTACCGGGAATATCCAGACGGCTTTGCCTGGCATGACTGCCGGAGGAATAATCTGCTCCGCCATATTAGAACGCTCCGTTCTTCGCCAGCGTCAGATTTACTGACGCACATACGCGCGATGATCAAGCCAACGCCGGCGATACTGGCCGGTCAAACCGTACGGATGCAGTGTAGGGGGTAGTCCAGGCAAACACCGGGATTCTTGTGACTTCTACCACAAATGTCGAATGCGAGTCAATAACAGATGTCAACTAATATTTATGAGTTTGACGGGGGCGAAAAACCTTGCGATGAGACTCGGGGGCGCCGCCGAGAGCCATCTGGATTAACCCATTGCTCCAAAATGATTGCAATCTCGTACTAACACGGTAACACTACTCTCCTCACCCTCCGACAATCCCAATATACAGCCGTGGCGCCAAAGCCAGATTTACGGCGTGGGGAGAGTTAGGATATGAACTGTTGCATCCAAGGGATCGCGCGCTGGGGCGCGTCGGCGTTTCTATTATTCGTGTTAGTCATAGGCGCTCAGGCGCAGGACATGAGGCCGGGTTACTATAACCAGGGCGCGCCGGCGTATACGGATATTTGGGTCAATCCAGTCAGTGGGAATGACGCGAACACGGGCGCGACGCGGGGAGCGGCGGTTCGGACGGTGGAGGCGGCTTGGTGGAAGGTCCCGAGGGAGACGGCGCTGACGAAGGCGTATCGGATTCTGCTGACGCCGGGGGATTACCAGGAAAGCGCGATGCCGTCGGGGAACTGGTTTGAGCTTCGCCAAGGAAGCTTCGCGCATCCGGTGGTCATTCAGGCGGCGGATGGGAAGCATACGGCGCGGCTTCATGCTTATCTGCAATTCGACCACTCTTCATATCTCTATCTGATCAATCTGGACTTCGTGACCGATCCTGGCTACGGAGGCGGCGCGAATATCGTTCACTATTCCTACTGCGATCATATGCTGCTCAAGGGCTGCACGCTGAATGGGTTCGACGGGACGGTGCGGCAGCCGCAGGAGACACTCAAGGTCAACCAGGTGCAGTACATGTACGTGGAGGACTGCGACATCAGCAACGCCTTCTGGATGGGGCTGGATTATGTCGCCGTGCAGTACGGGCATGTCCTCAACAACAAGATCCACGATACGGACAACGACTGCCTGATGGTGAAGGGCGGCTCGGCGTATCTGCGCATCGAGGGGAACGAGGTCTACAACTCGGCCCAGTGCGGGCTCGTGGCGGGACAGGGAACGACCTTCGGGTTCATGGTCTCGCCGTGGCTGCACTATGAAGTGTACGACAGCAAGTTCGTCAACAACGTCGTGCACGATATTCAGAACGCGGGGATCGCGGCGCGCGGGGCTTATAACGTGCTGTTCGCGCAGAATACGTTTTACCGAGTAGGTCTGGATCAGGTGTACGGCTCGGGTCTGATCTTGTGCTCGCCCGGCGGACGGGTGTGCGAGGGCGATCTGGAGATCTGCCGACTGCTGCATCTGGCCGGGGGCTGGGGGCAGACTGTGATCGACGACGGCGCGGAGTGTATCCCGAACCGAAACGTCTATATCTACAACAACATCTTCTACAATCCGCCGGGGACGCGCACGATGTATGGGCACTTCGTGTTCTTTGGGCCGCAGACGCCGCCGGCTGGCGCCAATATCCCCGGTCCGGTTCTCTCCGACGACAACCTGCGCATCAAGGGCAACATCTTTTGGAACGGCCCGGTCGATCTGGAACTGGGCATCGACGATACGACGGGGTGCCGCCCCTCCAATCCGACGTGCAATGAAACGCTGCTGCGCGGACAGAACACGATCAACACCGTGCAGCCGCAATTCGTCAACCCGGCGCGCGGCGACTTCCGGCCCGCTTTAGGCGGCAACATCTTTCGCGCGATCACCTACCCCGTGCCGGACTTCGCCGGGAACGACCGTCAGGCTCGCCCGCTCGCGCCGTTTGGCAACCTGTCGAACTTCGTTGGACGGGATATCTCCGGGCGAGCGCGCTTGCCGCTCAGCCCTCCCGGAGCGCTGACGACGGCGCCCGCCGACTTCAACGGCGACGGCAAGTCGGATCTTGTCCTGGTGAACCCCGCAGCGCGATCCTTCGGCGCATGGTTCTTAAACGGCGCAGCCTGGACCGGCGGCGCGTTCTGCGCGGCTCCCCTGCCCGACGGCTTTCGAATCGCCGCCACCGGCGACTTCAATAACGACGGGAAACCAGATCTGGCGCTGGAGAACGCCGCCACGCACGCCGTGCGCCTCTGGTTCATGAGCGGAATGACGCGGGTCAGTGAGGCGATTGTGGCGACGCCGATGACGGGAGGCTGGAAGATCGTGGCCGATGGGGATGTCAACGGCGACGGTCATTTAGACTTGATCCTGGAGAACAGCGCGTCTCATCAGGGCGGAGTCTGGTACATGAACGGCGCCAATCGCCTGGGCGGCGCGGCCTTCACAACCACACTGCCGACAGGCAGTCGGATCGCCGGAACGGGCGATTTCAACCGCGACGGCCGACCCGACCTGCTGCTGGAAAACCCCACGACACATCTCGCCGCCCTCTGGTACATGAACGGCGTGACAAAAACGGGCGACGCCAATCTCACGCCCGCCCTGCCGACAGACTTCGCCCTCGCCGGCGTCCGCGACTGGGACGGCGACGGCGCTCCCGACCTCGCCCTGTTTAGCGCCGCCACCCGGACCGGCATGATCTGGCGAATGAACGGCCCGGCGCGGCTCACGGAAACGCGGATCACCCCGGCGCTCGGCGCCGGGTGGCGGATCGTGGGCGCGCCGTAACTGCGCCCCCTACTGCCCGTACTGTTCTTTGTCGATGTGCGAGATGAAGCTCTTGGTCCACGCGGGCGTCTTGGGAGCTTGTGGCGTGTCCAGTAGGGCGCGCCATTTTTCGTCGGTCAGGCGATCTTCGGCGTGATGCGTGAACTCGTAGTAGGTGAACACGGCGCCGCGCGCGATCTGTACTTGCCCCACGCTCGGCGCCGCTGAATACTCATTGCCCCAGTGCAGCGAAACAAACACGATTTCGCCAGCCTCGCTCAAGGATCGAATCTGCGAAATCAAGCCCGTCCCGGCGATGTTTCTGAGGCGCGCGAGTCCCACACGCCACGGCATGCGCCGGCTCCGGCTGCGATCCCACGACGCCCCGCCAACACTGGCCGAAATACTGATCCCACTTTTCTGCTGGTCGTACCTCTTTGAAATTCGTCTGCCGCAGATGCATTTGGGGCGTGTGCACGCCACCGGCGACCCAAGCGATGTCCTATGCTACACGATCGGCGCCTTGATTGCCTCACTTTTCTGGCAATGGTTCTACCGCCCACAACCGAAAACGGCTTCCACGCCGGGCAGCAAATGCGCAGGCGACACGATGTGAGAAATGATGAACATTACCCCTTGGCAGCGTTTCCTGATCGGCGCGCTGTTCAGTTTTTCCGTTGGAGAACTCTTCCTATACAGCTTCGTCACTCCCAGCAGCCCAAAAGATATTGATGTACACGATATGCTGTTTTGGACGGCGATTTTCGCGGGCGTCATGCATGTGGATTATCGCCAGCATTATGGGATTCATCGTGGCCATGATTCATGCGGCCGAGAACGACAGTTCGATGTAATGAAATCGTCAGAGAGAAGTCGGTTACAGACTATTTTGATGGTAATTTGTATTTGACAAGTTACAGTATTCATAGTAAAACGAAGTAACAATTGCGGTAGAAAGACATCTTCTATGCCCCTGTCACGTTCTCAAGCCTTCAAATTTGCAGCGCCGGCGCTGCTTGTGCTTTGCGCAGGCGCGGCGGCGCACGGACAGACCGTGAATGTCATCCATGACTTTCGCACAACCGCCGACGGCACGTTTCCTTCGACCCGGATGACGCAGGCCCCGGACGGCTCGATTTATGGCGCCACGAGGTTTGGAGGCGGGGCAGGCGGTGGAACGGTCTTCAAAATCACTCCCAACGGCGTTTATAAGACAATCCATAACTTTGAAGATGAGGATCCCATGGGCGTCACCCCCACCGGGGCGCTCGCGATCGGTCCAGACCACGCCGTTTACGGGACCACAAAAAAAGCCGGATTGTACGGTCAAGGCGCTATCTACCGCATCAGCGCCCGCGATGAAGTCACCATGGTGTATAGCTTCAAATTTGCGGCGCAAGGTCCACGCGATCCCATCTCGGGACTATATCTCAATCCTTACGACCACCTCCTTTACGGCGCCACGGACCTTGGCGGCGCAAACGACGCTGGGACGATCTT
>JAOQAA010000716.1 GCA_025963815.1 Capsulimonas sp. | reverse complement strand
CGTTTATTGTATTTCCGTACCTATTTCGAAAGAGCATTTCGCCATCGACAAACTCCTCCCCCAGGATTGGGGGCAGGGGGCCGAATCCGAACCTTATGAAATCACGTTTGCCATTTTTAATTGTCGTCTTACTGCTCTGCGCCGCCGCGCCGTCGCAGGCGCGTCATCATCGGCGCGCGCGCCACGCCGCGCCTCCTCCTCCGCCGCGTTATACGTGGCAGGGCGGAGGGATCAATCTCTCGCCTGTGAGTGTCCAGGCGTATCATCTGCCCACGGACACCGATCCGGCGCAGGCGCTTTATCTGCGCAAGCTCAATTTGGAAGAAGGGCTTTACGCGCACTTTACGCGGGCCATCACGAAGAAGGATGTGGACACGCCGGAGCTGTTCGTGCTGGACATCACGCAGTCTTTGGAAGGCGGGTTCGACTCGGTCAATTTGTACGATCGGGGGATACTTTCGTGGGGACTGATGCAGTGGTCGGCGCGGTCGGGGAGCCTGGCGCACGCGCTGGTTTATGTGAAGCGCCGCCTGCTCGCGACCGGCAAGCGCAAAATCTGGCAGAAGACGTTCGTGGCGAATGGCCTGGATGTGGACGCCAATAATCTGATCGTCTACGGCAAGCCGATGGCGACGCCGGAGCAGATGCGTGTGGCGTTCCGTGGGACGATGCAGGTCTCCAAATACGATCCGGCGCTCGCGACGCACTGGGTGACGACGATGGCCCGCGCGGGGCGTCAGCCGGATATCGCCTCGCTGGAGGTGGAGTACGCGAGTAACATCGTCCAGGCGCTGATGCACCGTCGTCTGGACGGCCTGCCGTTCCGCCCGAAGGGCCGCTCAGGCGTCACGCTTGCGGACCTTGCCGGCGGCAGTCCTTACGATCAGGCGCTGGTCTTTGCGCTCTGGACCAACAACCCGCGTCACTCTCTGGAATATGTTGCCGACGCCGCCAACGCCGCGCACACTGTCAGCGAATATGATGATCCTGCCCTCTGGCCGTCCGGGGCGTTCAGTGACGCTCTGATGCGCCGCTGCCAGACATCCCGCTTCGGCAACTGGCGCCAGCGCGCCAATCTCATCCAGGCCCGCGCCCTGTTCGTCCGCACCGCCGCGCCGAGTGACCTCTCGCCGTTCGAAGCGCACTACCAAACCGTCCTCGCCGCCCGCAAGGCCAAGCGTCTCGAAGAAATCGCCATCCGCGACGCCGCGCTCGCGGCCACGAAAGCGCAGGCCGACGCGAAGGCGAAAGCCGCAGCCGCTCTTGACGCGAGCCAGGCGCAGGGGTTGGCGTCGGCGGGCAATGCGTGGGAAACCGCGAAGCAAAACGCGCGGGCGACTTGGAGCGCAGCTGCCCCACCTAATTCTGGCTTATAATTGATATTGCCCATGCCTTTAGCCGGCGATTTCAATCGCCAGGCTCCACTGTTCTCGTGCGTACGGATCGCGATGGGAATCGAGTACCATAATGCAATGGACATTGGAATTTCTGTGGGCAAGTGTTTTCCTGTTTGCGTTTTTGCCATATTGACGCTTGGCGCCGCGTTTCCCGTGTCCGCTGCTTCGCCGCCTGTGGCCGGCTTGAAAAGCGGCGCGGCAAGTTTGGGCGTGTTTCCGTTGGCGGACGGGGGATACGGCGTGCGCGTCACGCTGGCCGGGCGCGCCGTGTTTTCGCAGCTGTCGCCGGTGGCGATTGGCCGTGTGGGAAGCGATGGGGTGGAGACCTGGAGCGCGGGCAGTTATGGGGTGGTGACGGCAAGTGGCGGGGATTTGGTTTGCAAGGGAGTGACGGGGACTGCGGCGGGGACGCAGTTCCAGGTGTCCGATACCTATCACGCGCTGGCGGGGCAGGGCGCGTTTACGATGACGCGGCGCGTGGAGATCGCGACGCCGGGCGCGGAGGACAAAGGGTTCAATTCGCGGTTCAGTCTGTCGCCATCGGACCCAGCGGCGCTCGCGGACGAGGATGTGTTCGCGCCGGGTGTCTGGTACAAGGACAACGCGCATGTTCCGAAGGGGGCGCTGGCGGGGAGCCGTGGCGACAGCGAGTATCTGTTCCGCGAAGATCGCCTGCCGCTGCCGCTCGTGATGACGCGTGACCGGCGCAGCGGCGTGACGCTGGCGGTGGCGCATCTGGACGGCGTTCCGACGACGTTCGCCGGGGAGAATGGCCTGAGCCGGATCATCGACGCGAGGATGCAGTTCGGGGCGCTGGGCGTTCAAAACATGGTCCGGCCGTCACCCGAGTTTGTGTTTCCCGGCATGGAAGGCGAACGCAGTTACATCGCCGGCCCGGCGATGGATGGCAAGCGCTGGGCGTACCGGAGCCATCCCGTCGCTGTGGGTGTGGCGCATCGGTATCGTCTGCTCATCCAGGTCGGGCGCACGCCGGACTTCTCCGCCGCCGTGCGTCGGACATGGCGCACGGTCTACGATCTGTACAAGCCGTCGACTGTCCATGCCGACCTTAAAAAGTGCTACAAGGACGGCATGGAGCTGCTGTCGGCAGTCACGCAGCCTTACGACGGCGTCGTGACCGTTCCATTCGCGGCGACGGTCCCGGACGGCAAGGTCTCGGACACAAGCAGCCAGATGGGTTTCGTGGGACAAGCGCTCCCCAGCGCCGCGCTTCTCCTGCGCTACGGCTTCGAGACAAACGACGTCGACACGATCTCACGCGCCACTCAGGTGGTGGATTTCTGGGCGAAGAACTCGCTTTCGCCGGCGGGCATTCCAAGAACGTGGTACGACAATCATCCCGGCGGCGCCGTCACGTGGCGCGACTACCACACGTTTCTGCGCGTGGCGTCGGACGGCCTGGACGGCGCGCTGCGCGCCTGGAGCATCGCGCACGCCCACGGTCAGGATCACCCAGAGTGGCTGATCTTCTGCCGCGCCTACGGCGACTGGCTGGCGCAAGCGCAGAACCCCGACGGCTCCTGGGCGCGCGAGTACGACTTCACCGGTCACGCCGTCAATCCCGCCACCGATACGACCGACCAGCCCATCGCCTTCCTCGCCGATCTCTTCCGCGCCACCCGCGATGACAAGTACAAGCAGGCCGCCCTCAAGGCCGGCGAGTTCTCCTGGAAATCCGTGCATCTGGCCTACGCCTACGTCGGCGGCACGCCCGACAATCCGAATGTGATGGACAAAGAGGGCGGCATGCAGGCCCTCGCCGCCTTCCTGTCGCTCTACGACCTCACCCACGACCGCAAATGGCTCGCGGCGGCGTCGCAGGCGGCCTGGTACAGCGAGACCTGGGTCTACTGCTGGAACATCCCCATCCCGGACGGCGACCCTAAAGCCCTCTACCCCCAAAACCGCACGACCGTCGGCCTCAGCCTCATCGCCGCCGGCCACTCCGGCGCCGACAACTACATGGCGGCCGCCCCCTATTACTACTACCGCCTTTCCCGGCTCACCGGCGAACCCCACTTCCGCGACCTCGCCCGCATGCTCCTCCACAACACCAAACAAATGACCGACTGGGACGGCGTGCTCCACTACGCCCGCCCCGGCCTCCTCACCGAAGCCCTCAACCTCCCGCCCCCACGCGGCCACGGCACACCCTTCTGGCTCCCCTGGCTCACCGTCGCGATCCTCGACCCGATGACGCGCCTGCAAGACACGTATGGGGCTATGGACATCGACGAGATCGAGAAGACGCCGAAGCGCGAACGCCTGCGACGGGATGCGGGATACACGTCGATGAATAATCAAAATTAAGAAGAATTTTAGCTCTGAGTAATGTCCAACTGGAAAACAGATTTTAATACTTCTTTTGTAACCATAATGAATCCGCAAAAAAATCTAGTAGCGCTGGGTCGCTGAAATTAATATCGTCAATATTATAGGCTGGTATTTCATTAG
>JAOQAA010000672.1 GCA_025963815.1 Capsulimonas sp. | reverse complement strand
TCGTCGATCGCGACCTGCTCGGTGGCGTCGAGGTCGATCAGCTCGGGGGCGATCTTCTCGTTGACGTTCTCGACCGCCTTCAGCACACCCTTGCCGCCGTAGACTTTCTTGTCGCCGTCCCGCAGCTCAACTGCTTCGTTGGCGCCGGTGGATGCGCCGGAGGGAACGCTGGCGCGGCCCAGGGAGCCGTCTTCCAGATAAACATCGACTTCCACCGTGGGGTTTCCGCGGGAATCGAGAACTTGACGGGCTTGAATATTGACAATCGCCGTAGACATGAGAGGTCTCTCCTTTTATAGATCGTGTACGTATCGCATGCGGGCCTCGCTGGGCCCGCGGTCCGTGGGTTTAGGACGGAAGAATCCTCAAAGGGATTCGAACAGCGCCCGCGCGGACTCGCGGTAAGGCGAGCGCATCGCAAGCGCAATCTGTGTGAGAACAAGGCCGTCCGGGACGCCCATATCGTACTGCTCGCCCTGGATCTCCGCCAGCAGATAAGGTCCACGCTGGAACAGCATTTCCTGGGCGGCCGCCATCTGGATTTCGCCCTTCTGGCGAATATCGTTGTCGATGAGGTGTTTGAGGCAGTCGAAGGCGTCGGAGGGGAAGGCGTGGATACCATAAAAGCACAGATACTGATCGTCGGGAATGCCCGGCGTTCGCAGATGCTCTCGGGCGTATTCGATGCTCGGCTTCTCCATCATCGCGCGCATCCAATAGGAAGGAGCGCCGGAGAAATCCGTTGCTTCTCCCGCCGCCGTGCCGTAACGGTAGGCTTTGGATTCGTCGATCCGCGCCACGGAGGAGACGGGCGCGTGCGATTGCTCGAATGCGTGAATGATCTGCTGCGTGCAGCTCTGATCTGTGCCTGAAAGGCTGATATGATCGCCGACCATCAGTACGAACGGCTCGCCGCCCGCCCATTCATGCGCTTGATAAACGGCGTGCCCATAGCCCTCTTGGGTGTGCTGGACAACGAAGGTCAAGCGGCTTTGCAGGTCCGCAAGCGTATCGGAAAGGGCGTCGGCCCAGTCCTTGCCGGCAAACTGGGTGCGCTTTTGCTCGTCGGTGAGACCCTGGAAGTGCGCCCGGATCGGTTCGAGGTTGCTGGGGTTCGCAACCACGCAGATCTCGTCGATCCCCGAGGCGACGACTTCTTCCAAGATAATTTGCAGGGTGGGCTTGGTGTACCCGTCGACATCGACGAGCGGGATCAGTTCCTTCTGCACGGTATTTGTCGCTGGATACTGGCGAGTGCCGCGTCCCGCCGCCGTCACGACCGCTTTTTTTACTGTCGTCATTGTCAGTTCTCCACGAGTTCGCTTGAGACTGTCCGAGGGCCGAAGGCCAGGGCGCCGGGGGATGCGCCGGCGAGGAAGACCTGCGCCATGCGTCCCGTTTGCGCCTGGTACTGATCGACGATCTCGCCCACGGCTTCCACGCCGTCGTCGCCGTAAGCCAGCAGGGCGACTGCGCCGCCGCATCCGCCGCCGGTGATTTTCGCGCCGTAAATCCCCTTCGCCGCGCCGGCGTCGCGCGCGAGGTTCACGAGCAAGTCCGTTTCCGGGCAGCCGAGGCCGATCCGGCTCATCGACCAATGCGCGCCGTACATCAGCGCGCCCGCCTGATTCATCGCCGCCGCAATATTCTCCGTGCGCGACATCAGGTCGACGAAGCATTCCACGCGCTCATGCTCGAAAATCGCGTGGGACGCCGCCGCGCGGGCTCCGTATGTCGTCCCTGGATCAATCCGGGTTACGAGGTCGCCTGTTTCGCCGTAACGGGCTAAGAACTCGGCGCCTGTGATTGTTTCCGGGACTTGTTCGATGTGATCGGCGCGATACGCCGAAGGGCTGATCTGCGCCAGATACTCGACGTTTAGAATTTTGCGCGCCATGAACGCCGCGATGCGCGCCCGCGTGTATTCGTCGCCGCCGACCGAGTGACGGACGCCCGAATTGATCCCATAGATGCGCACATCCGGCGGCAGAGTTCGTGTCCCATGCACTTCATGAGGCCGACAGAGCAATAGTAACAATTCGCCCGCCGTTCCCAGCGCGCTTGTCATTTGATCCATCACGCCGCACGGCGCGCCCGCCACGCAGTTCTCCACGATTTGACACAGTCGCGCGAGCGCGACGCCGTCCAGGACAAGTCCATACGCTTTGCTGATCGCCTGCATGGCGGCGACTTCAATCGCGGCGGAGGAGGAAACGCCGGCCCCGGCCGGCACATCGCTATGCAGGAGAATATTCGCGCCGGTCTCGAACTGTGGCGTAATGTGCTCGGCCAGAAGTACGAAGAAGGCGCCGGCGAGATATGCCGCCCAGTGAGCGGCGGGATCAGCCAGGAAGTCGGCTTTGACCGCGTCATAGGTCCGCAGTTCGCCATCGAGAAAAAAAGAGTCCAAAGAGATTTGGACTGCGGTCCGCGTATCGCCGCCCACGCTCCAAACACGCACCTGGCGATCCTTGCGTTTGGTGAGGGCCACGACCGCCGCTTCGCCAATGGTCGCCTGCGCGACGAGCGCTCCGGAATAATCGGCGACGCCGCCCATCACATCGATTCGACCTGGCGCTCGCGTGACGACCATCGTCGATTCCAGCGCCTCATCCCAGAGAAACGCCCGCCAAGCCGGATCTTGCCGCACCCGTTCTGTGAAATCGCTGACGTCCTGCACGGCGGCTCCTGAATGGAAAACATGACCGAAAAACCGCGGGTATTATAGCCGAAATCTTTAAAGAGTGTCAAATTGCGACGCTTGGAAAGCGACCGCTAACCGTTCTTGTCAGTTCTGCGTCTGCTCCAGCCATTCCATGATCTTATCAATAGTGTGGTCCAGTGCGGGATGTCCGGAAATGTCTGCGGTAATATCCGCATACTGTTCGTAGAGCTGTGTACGCTCCCGAAAAAGCTCCTGAAACGTTTTGTTTTCAATTCCGACGACATGCGGCATCCCGCGAGCAATAAAGCGCTGTTCGATACTATCGATACTGTCCTTGAGATAGATGATTACCGAAGTGTCTTTCAGCATCGCCATCGCTTCCGAGGAGTAGATGGCGCTGCCGCCGGTGTCGATGATGGTCTGAGTTGCATCAGTGAGGGTGAGAATGACGTCGTTTTCCAGCGCGACGAACTCCGGATCCGACAGCAAAAACTTGTTGACGCCGCGCCGAGTCGCTTCTTCCGTCATGAGTTCGTCGCACTCGACACACCGATAACCGAGTCGCTCGCCGAGTTTCTCGCCCGTCGTACTTTTTCCCACGCCCGCCATTCCGATCAACGCCACGTTCTTGCGCATTTCCATCCTTAACTCCTCTGCTTGGCCAGTTTCCTAGCGTCCGCTTTATTATGACTTCGAAGGCAAAGGAATTGTCAACGACTGATTGCTGTTATGCTGAATAATAAGGCTTTGAATATGAGGATGAGTGAAATGCAGATCGGTATCGATAGTTTTGTCGCGGTCCCACCGGACTCCGTCACCGGAGTGGCGCTCGACTCTGTACAGCGAATGCAGGATTTGCTGGATGAGATTGAGACCGCCGATCGGGTAGGGCTGGATGTTTTTGGGATCGGGGAGCATCACCGACGGGAGTTTTTGGATTCCGCGCCTGCCATAATTCTCGCGGCCGCCGCCGCTCGCACGAAGCGCATTCGGCTGACGAGCGCCGTCACGGTGCTGAGCGCCGCTGACCCCGTGCGCGTCTTTCAGGAGTTCGCCACCCTCGATCTGATTTCGCGGGGGCGGGCGGAGATCGTCGTGGGGCGCGGCTCCTTCACCGAATCCTTCCCACTGTTCGGGCTGGATCTGAACGACTACGATTCACTCTTTACTGAGAAGCTCGATCTGCTGCTTAAAATCCGCGAAAGCCCAACCGTCACGTGGTCCGGGCGGCACAGGCCGGCGCTGGATGCGCAGGAGATCTACCCACGTCCCCTTCAGGATCCGCTGCCGATTTGGATCGGCGTCGGCGGCACACCCAGTTCGTTCGCACGCGCCGGCGCCCTCGGACTGCCGCTGATGGTGGCCATTATCGGCGGCGAACCGCACCGCTTCCGTCCATTGGTCGATCTCTACCGTCAAACTGGCCTTCGCGCCGGTCACTCGCCGGAAAAGCTGACCGTCGGCGTCCACTCCCTCGGCTACGTCGCCGATACGACGGAGGAGGCAGTCGAAGAATTCTATCCCGGCTATGCCGAGATGTTCACAAGGATCGGAGCCGAGCGCGGCTGGCCGCCGACCACGCGCGCGCAGTTCGACGCCCAGCGCGGCCCGACGGGCGCACTGCTGGTGGGTGACGCCGAAACCGTCGCGCGCAAAATTCTCGCCGTCAATAACTCTCTTGGGGGCATTTCTAGAATGACGTTTCAGATGAACGCCGCCGCCGTTCCACAGGAAAAGATGCTGCACGCGATTGAAATTCTCGGCGAGAAGGTCGCGCCGTTGGTGCGCGCAGGACTGACTACGTAGCAAAACTGCCCCTGGCGAATTGCGCCAGGGGCAGTTTTGTATGAAATTATCGCTGATCGGCGGGATCGCCGTAGGGATCCTGCGAGGCGGGAAGCACCGTCTGCTGGTCGCCCGCGTCACCGTACGGATCTTGCGAAGCAGGCAGGACACTCGTTTGGTCGCCTGCATCGCCGTACGGGTCTTGTGAAGCAGGAAGAACGCCGCCGTTGCCAGCGTTGTTCTCATTTTCGTTATTGTCGCCGCCGGTGAAGATCTCTTTGATCCCCTCGAATATCTTATCCAATCCCATGGCCTATACTCCTTGTTCTGAATACCGATTACATGCCGGGGCCGCGCGGGCCAGGAGCGGCAAGGCTTGAGTCGAAGTCCAGCGCGGACGCTGTTGGCTCGCCTGCGGGCGGGGCCGGAGCAGGGACGTTTTGGAATCGGCCATAATCGGGCGCGTAGCGCTGGACTTGATCGGCTGGGACCTGGACGCCGCCGCTCGGAGCGGTTACCCATACGGGCTTATGCTGTGCGTTGCGATAGTAGATACCGCCGTTTTTGGACTGATAAAGCTGGCCCTGAGGAGACGCACCCGGAGTTGTTTGATTTTGAGATGCCTGGTGCTTCTTGTAAAGATAGTAAAGAAGCGCGGCGCCCGCGAGCAGAACGACCTTCTGCTTGGTCGACATTCCCGGACGCTGCTGCGCAGTCGGCGTCGTGGACATCATGGGGCCGCTGGACGAAGGCGGCGGCGCGGTATCCGTCTTGCTGCCGCAGCCCGCCGTCATTGCGAGTGTGGGGAAGGCAAGCGTTGCGATCAGCGCGAGTGAGATCAGTCGCGTTGATTTGATTCTGGGTGTATTGATAAGCGTCATCTTCGGGGCGTCCTCCGTGAAAGTGATCCATCGCAGTCCGCGTCGTGCGCCGGACAGTTGTGGCGTTATACCCGTATCGTTCGTATCTCAATCGCGCACTCTGACGCCGTTCATACTGGACTGTATGCCTGCCGCGTTTACTCAGATTTCCGTGGTGGTATTTCTCAAGCATATAGAACTTCAATGTGCATAGGCGGTGAGGGGACTCCCCGCAGCCGCGATTAGAAAGATCAAAAGGGTGATTTGAATGAATACCAAAGGAACTTGCATGCTGACAGTCGCCGCCGCGCTGTTTGCCGTGGCGTCGGCGCCTGCTGCGAAGGCGGCGCCGGTATCGATGATGGACAAAACGTTCGTCAAGAAGGCCGCGCAAAGCGACATCGCGGAGATCATGACCAGTCAACTGGCTCTCCAGCGCGCTGTGGACGGCAATGTCCGTGAGTTCGCTCAGCACATGATTCGCGATCACAAGATGACGAGCATGAAGCTAAAGAAAATCGCCATGACCAATGGCGTAATGGTCCCCATGCACACCGACCAGATGCATCAGATGGAGTATATGCGGCTTTCGAAGCTAACCGGCGCCTCGTTTGACAAGACGTATATCCAGGGACAAGTGAAGGCGCATAAGGCCGCCGTCGCGCTATTCACCTCTGAGAAAAACCGGGGGCGCAATGGCCAGCTTACCCAGTTCGCGGCGACGACGCTGCCGGCCCTCAAGATGCACCGGATGATGAGCGTGCAGACCGCCGACGCTGTGATGGGATCAACGAATGGACGTTATGCGCATCGCATGAAGCCCATGGGCAAAATGTAATCGCCGTGTAAAAAATCTTATAACGCCGCCTGCTTCCATGGACAAAATGGAAACAGACGGCATTTTTTATTCGTTCTGGGTTAGCAGTCAATTCCGAGATACCATCGTACTCCCTCGGCTTTCGCCTGTTCCAGTATCCTCACAATGTCCTGCAGATCGATCTCAACGCCTTCCTGTAAATTCCATCCTGGTGCGTACCGTATTCTGTCCTTTTCCGAAGTTGGGATAAAATCGGGGTTCGTCTGCAAATAATCGAGAAGAGCTCGGGCTGTCGCCAGACCTTCGGATGCGGGAAACCATTCGATGGCTGGCGCCATGCGTCGTATGCTTTCCGGCGCATCCGCGGGGTCGCCGTCGAACATAAAGCCGATGATCTGTTCTGGATCGGCGCTGTGAAATTCGTGAAGCGGCTTTACACCCAGATTTATTGCAACATCGGTGAGGTTGTTTTCTTCCGTGTCATCCACCGGCGCGTTCGCCAGCGCCTTGCCGCCCATGAAACTATCCAATCCGTCGATCTCTCGCTCCAGCGCGACGTACAATGCAACGCCCATGTTTACCCTCCTGCTGACGGCTTATTTACTTCCTCGGCTAAATATACATGATTATAGCAGGTGCATATTCTCTTGTCGTTTTGCAGCGGCGGCGTCGGATTTCGGTCGGGATTTGGGCTACAATAAGAGAACGGAAACTTTGACGGCGTCCAGCCCCGTAAAGGCAGGGGAACTCCATGTGTGCTCGTATCGCCTCGGAGTTCCTGAAAAGTCATTGTAAGGAAGAATGGTGTCTATGTTTACGGCGCGCATCGCGGCGGCCCTGACACGCTGTTATATTGCGCAGATCGTTCTGGGATTCGTGGGCGCGGCTATCGCGGGCACGCTCTGGTGGGCGCACCGGGCGCATGTCGATTTGCCCTGCTCCAGCAACGGCGGGTGTGAACTCGTGGCCGCCAGCTCCTGGGCTCACATGACGCTCGGGCCGTTTCACGACATTCCCACCGCTCTGCTCGGACTGGTGGCGTATCTCGCCATTCTGACATTCGCCATGATCAAGATCGGAGCGGATACCGAGCGAACCAAGATCCTGGCGGGCAGGCTTGGTCTGCTTGTGATCGCTGGCGGCTTCGCGTACTCCTGGTTTCTGCAATATGTTTCCCATGTGAAGATCGGCGCGTTCTGCCCATATTGTTTCACTTCGGCATGCGTCATGACGCTGCTGTTCATTTCCGCTATCATTGAAAATTCGCTGCTGCGCCGGCAAAGCGGCGCTCACTCTCCTGTGCTGGAGGGGGAAGCAGGTTAAATGCCCAACGTAAACAAAAAAACAATACTCTTCGGCTCTTGGATCGTGATCCTCGCCGGACTTTCTTACGCAATCAGCCGCATGAGCGATATAGACCCTCCGATTCCGCCGGGCAAGGCGCCTCCGTCGAAGTTCAACGCCGACGTTGTCGTCAAGAGGTGGCCGGAGATCATGAAGCATGTCGCCGCCCCGGCGCGTGGCCCAGCGAACGCGGCATACACCATTGTGGAGTTCGGTGATTTTCAGTGTCCGCAATGCGGGACCATGCGCCCGGTCGTCGAGAAGGGGCTGGCGGACAGCAAGGGACAGGCGAACCTGTACTTTGTCCACCGCCCCATCCCGCAGATCCACAAATTCGCCATGGCGTCCGCGCAGGCGTCCGCCGCCGCCGCTAAGGACGGTAAATTCTGGCCAATGTACGACGTGCTTTACTCGCACCAAGATGACCTGGAGCCGGGATACTACGACAAGTATGCGCGAGCGGCCGGACTGGACGGCGCGAAAATCATGGACGCCGTGCAGAAGAATACTTATCTTGCGCAAATCAACGCCGACCTGGCGTTTTGCGAGGATCTAGGCATCGAATCGACTCCGACTGTGATCATCCGGAACAACAAAACGGGTGAGGTGAAGGTCGCGACGGGAGCGGCTGAGATCAAGCCGATGTTCGGCTACGCGCCCTGGTCGCTGACCGCATCCGGTCCCATGGCGCCCGCCGCGAAACCGGCGAAGTCATGACAATCCCGGAAAGGAATGCTTCTATGTCGGCAGTGGATACCGAACTGGAAACGCTGATTCGCGCCCGCTATCCCATCATCTATGTGGTGTCGTGGGAAGAAAAGCGCGTGGAGCAAGCCATTGCGGCAATTTGTCTTGCCCGCAACAAGAAGATGCTGCAATGGACGGTCACGCAGGGCATCGTGCAGAACTCGAATAACCGCGACGACGCCACGCGCGATCCGCTGGCCGCGCTGGACCATGTGATGGCGTCGCGCGATCAAGCGGTTTATCTGTTCAAGGACCTGCATCCGTTTTTGAACGATACGGCTCTCGTGCGTCGTCTGCGGGATTTGACATACGCCCTCAAGACTTCGTACAAGACGATCGTGATGCTCTCGCCCGTGCTGCGCCTGCCGCCCGAACTGGAAAAAGAAATCACAGTCGTCGACTATGCGCTGCCGACCCTGAAAGATCTGGACGAGCTGCTGGAAGGTATTATTCAGTCGGTCAAGGCGAACCCGCAGATCACGACCGAGATGACCGAGGAGGAGCGCGAGCAAGTACTTCAAGCGGCGCTTGGGCTGACGGGGACCGAAGCAGAGAACGTCTTCGCGAAGTCTCTTGTGGAGAAGCATCGTTTCGACGTGCACGTTATTCTTTCCGAAAAAGAGCAGATCATTCGCAAATCCGCGATTTTGGAATACTATCCCGCCTCCGAAGCGTTCGCGGATGTCGGCGGCCTCGATCTGCTCAAGGACTGGATGTCAAAGCGGACCATCGCGTTTACCGAAAAGGCGCGCGATTTCGGGCTGCCCGCCCCTAAGGGCATTCTCATGCTCGGCGTGCAGGGCTGTGGCAAATCGCTGTCCGCCCGCGCGATCGCATCGCTTTGGAACCTGCCGCTGCTGCGTCTGGATGTCGGCAAGATCTTCGGCGGCATTGTCGGCCAGAGTGAGGAGAATATCCGCAAGGCTATCCGGATCGCCGAAAGCACCGCGCCGAACGTCGTCTGGATTGACGAGCTGGAGAAGGGGTTTTCGGGAACGCAATCCTCGGGTATTAGTGACGGCGGCACCACCGCGCGCGTCTTCAGCACCTTTTTGACCTGGCTTGCCGACAAGACCGCGCCCTGCTTCGTGGTGGCGACCGCGAACGATGTGTCGGCGCTGCCGCCGGAGCTGCTGCGCAAGGGACGATTCGATGAGATCTTCTTTGTCGATCTTCCCGGCGAGAGCGAGCGGGCTGAGATCTTTGAGATTCATCTCAAAAAGCGCAAACGCGATCCGGCGGCGTTCGACCTTCCTCGCCTCGCCGAGGCGGCGCACGGCTACTCCGGCGCGGAGATCGAACAGGCCGTCGTCTCCGCGCTGTTCGACGCCTTCGATCTGGGCCGCGAGCTGACAACCGAGGATATTCTTAAAGTCATTCGCGAATCGATCCCACTCTCACAGACGATGAAGGAAAAGATCGATATCTTGCGTGAATGGTCCGAAACTCGCGCCCGCCCCGCCTCGTCCGTGCCCAACGCCAGGGTCCAGAGGACCACGGACCTCATGGATATGGATGACGATACGTTCGAGTTCGGCGATATCCTGGTGGATAACAGCGATGGACCACTGGCTCACGATCTTTCTTAATAATCTCAGCGGCGAGCGGGGGCTATCCGCCAACTCGCTCGCCGCCTACAGTAACGACCTGCGCCAGTTTATCGAATTTCTGGCCTCGCGCGGGATCGCCGACCCGCGCATCATCCAAACCGAAGACGCCGCCGCGTTCATCGCGCTCCACCGCAAAAGCGGCGCCGCCCCCGCCACTGTGACTCGCCGCTTCAGCTCCCTGCGCATGTTCGCCCAATTTCTCGTCCGCGAACAAGCCCGCGCCGACGACTTCACGCTCACCCTCGATCCTGGCAAATCCCGCTCCGTCCGTCTCCCGAAAACCCTTTCCGTGCGCGACATGGAGCGCCTGCTTGTCGCCCCCGATGAAACGACCCCGGAAGGACGGCGCGACGGTGCGATGCTGGAGCTGATGTACGGGAGCGGCCTGCGCGTGTCCGAACTGGTCGCGCTCAAGTCCGAAGCTCTGGACCTGCGCGCTGGCCTGGTTCGTCCGCTGGGCAAGGGCAACAAAGAGCGGCAGATCCCGCTCACCCCCCAGGCGCGAATTCGTATTGAAGCCTATCTTAAAGACGCGCGTCCTAAGTTAATGACGGGCAAGGCGCCTGCTCCCTTTCTCTTCGTCACGGATCAGGGTTCATGTATGACCCGTGAGCATTTTTACACGCGCATTCAAACGCATGGCCTAAGTGCGGGGATCGCACAGCCCGTAACGCCGCACATGCTGCGCCACTCGTTCGCGACCCATCTCCTCGCCGGGGGCGCCGACGTGCGCGCCATTCAGGAGATGCTGGGACACGCGAGCGTCGAGACCACTCAGCGCTACACCAAAGTTGATGTCGCGCGTCTGCGGCAGGTCTACGACAAGGCGCACCCGCGCGCCTAAAGGATACGTATGACCAAAGAGACGCTGGATAATCTCCAAGGCGCGGCGCTTTTAATCCCATTTCTGATCTTGTGTTATTTTATTGGAGTCACGGTCAACAAGTTCCAGCAGTCCAGGTACAAACGCGCCTTCGCGCCGATTGCGCCCATAATTGAGGGTGTGTTCCATCACGACGGCAGCGGCGATTCTGGCGTCATGGCGGGGAGCTATCGGGGACATAAAGTGATTGTTCGCATCACGATGAATACCACGGTGTCGCCCAGCGTGGGTGGCGGAGATATGCTCGGCAGCGCCATCAATCAGAGACGTAATCTTTTTGAGATCGAACTGACCGATCTTCCCGGGGCGGGGGATTGGTCGTTTCAGCACCGGGCGCATCTGTTCCAGAAGGCCGATTGGGGACTGTCCACATCCGATAACGCGCTGCTGGCGCGATTGAACGAGGTGGGAACGGGCGAGGCGATCCAAGCGATGATGCATTTGCCGGCGGTGTGGTACTCGTCAATGGGTAAGAACTTGCAGTACCGTGAGGACATCCATCCTTCGCTGGCGCCGCGCCCTGACCGGTTCCAGCAGCAGCTTGATCTGCTCGTTCATCTGGCGGAAATTAACGCCAGGGTCAATCCCGTGCTCGAAGGCTGACACAAAAGGCTGGCAAATATGTCCCGCGTAATCCTTATCGTTCTGGATGGCTGCGGCGTCGGCGCTATGCCGGACGCCGCCGAATACGGCGCCGACGATCCTGCGAGCGCCACGCTCCCGCATGTCGCCGACGCCATGGGCGGTTTGACGCTGCCGACGCTGCAAGCGCTGGGACTGGGCTGCATCGCGCCCATTGCCGGCGTTACGCCCATCGCCAATCCCGTGGGCGCGTGGGGCCAGTCCGCCATTCTTTCCAAGGGCAAGGATAGCGTGACCGGGCATTGGGAGATGATGGGCGTGATTACTGAGACGCCCGCGCCGACATACCCGAACGGCTTTCCGCCGGATATGATCGCCGAGCTCGAGGTCGCCATCGGCCGTCGTACTCTCGGGAACGTCGCCTCCTCCGGCACGGAGATTTTAGCGAAACTGGGCGAGGACCACATGGCGACGGGCTTTCCCATCGTCTATACTTCTGCCGACAGTGTCTTTCAAATCGCCGCGCATGAAGACGTCATCCCCATCAATGACCTTTACGAGATGTGCCTGACCGCGCGTCGTCTCCTGACCGGCCCCCATGGCGTACAGCGCGTCATCGCCCGGCCATTCATCGGTGATGGGCCACATGGCTTCACCCGCACCAAGCGCCGCCGCGATTTCCCCTTGGCGCCCCCCGAACACAATCTGCTGCGCGCCTTGCAAACGCAAGGCGTTGGAACCCACGCGATCGGCGTCGTCGCCGATCTCTTTCCCGCCGACCTCTTCGCCCGCCGCGAGCGCACCCAGTCCAACCCCGCGCACCTCGCCGCGATCCTGCGCGCCATCCAGACAGGCGACGAGCCGTTTGTTTTCGCCAACTGCGAAGACTTCGACATGCTCTACGGCCACCGCAATGACCCCGCCGGCTTCGCCCGCTCGCTCGCCGAGTTCGACGCGGCGTTAGTCGGGATCTGGAACGCCCTCAAACCCGGCGATCTTTGTATCCTCACCGCCGACCACGGCAACGACCCGACGACGGGGTCCACGGACCACGCGCGGGAATATGTGCCGCTGCTGATGTTTGGCGCCGGGTTGGAAGGTAAGGAATTAGGGACGCGCGCGACGCTGGGAGATGTGGCGCACACGGTGGCCGGGTGGCTGGGGGCGAAGTGGGATGGAAGCGGGACGGCGTTAATATAAAGTCTCCTGCTCTGAGTGGCTCTCGTCCTTTGGGTGGCATGCTTGTAGCCCTGGACAGGCATGTACTACGAACGAGAAGAAACGCGCCTTTCCGCTTCGTACGCAATTCATGCCTGTCCAGGGCTACAGGCATGCCACCCGGTATTCGATGCTAGGTGGCTCTTAGACAAACCCCAAATGCGGGAACGTTCCCGACAGCACTCCGCTCGACTTGCATCCCAGCCAGTTGTCCAGCAGTGTGGCGTAGACGCTGCGGAAGTCCGTGGGGAAGCGGAC
>JAOQAA010000669.1 GCA_025963815.1 Capsulimonas sp. | reverse complement strand
CGAATGCGGGATGCTTGGGATCGCATAAAATACTCATGGTCGTCGGAGCGTTCGGAAACCATACCGGGCTCCAGAACACTGGCGTATAATTGCTGGGAACGCTGCTCGGAATGTGGACGCCGGCGGTTCTGAAAAGAACTTTACCGCCCTCTTTGAGCGTGGCCGCAGCGACGGACCAGTCTGATGTGATCGTAATATCAGAAGGCGCCCGATAAGAGCTTTGGTTCGGGTACACCCAAACGCTCCAAGAATTATGAAATTTGCCGCCACTGATCGCCACAATGACAACTAATTCCGATGGCGAGGAAATATTGGCAAGCGGGATGTTGATCGAGCCAACCACCGTCAAAGCGCCCGTTGGCAGTGTTGATTTTGGGAAGGAGCCTGAGGCAATGGCCGCGCCATCTTTCCGGCGGACACTCCATTTTACTTCCGCTCTCTTCAAGTCACCCGGGCCATAGTTGGCCACCTCGACAGTTCCCGCCAATGTTTCATTCGTCGTATACGTGCGCTTCGGTATGCGCAGAAGAGGGACCGTTGGGCCGGTAAAGCTGGCGAAATCGGCGGCGTTAATCAGACTTTTACTATCCCAAAACGGATCGAGAATACCAATGGTGGCCGTGCCCTGGCCGGGATAGTCATGCAGGTCCAGCAAATGAAATCCGCCCGCCTTGGGCGTGCGTAAAATTTGCTCGATCTCTTCTTTATAGAGATCGACCGCTTGATGGCCGGTGGCTTCAAAGAATTCCGGCGCCTGCTTCAGGAGATGTTTGGCCTTCAAATCCGCGCGTATCTGATCGAAGTTCGTTGGCGCCAGCACACCGTCATACTTGCTCGCCTCGGCAAGGTTGGGATAGACAGCCCATTGTCCCATCTCATGAGTCACAAGCGGCGTAGTCAAACCCTGAACGGCATCGCGAAAATCGTTCGTCGTTCCATCACTGAATATTCCACGTGCTCGTATGTCGACGGTCAAGTCGCGATTATCCGTCTCGACTCCATTGGTGGACGAGGAATAGAGATGCCGTGTATCCGTCGATTTACATAAGTCGACCCAGTCGGAGAAGATTGCCTCCTTTCCGACGAGTTCATTGCCCATCGTGAAAAAGGCGAAGGATGGGTGGTTGCCATAGGTGGACAGAATTCGCAGAGACTCCTGTTGTATAAACTGAGTTCGCTTGAGGTCGCCCCCCACATCCACATTTGCCTGAGGCGCCTCCACCTGTAAATACACGCCTTCCTGATCGGCGGCGGTAAAAGCGGCGTCAGGAGGGCACCAGGAATGAAAGCGCAGACAGTTCAGTCCGTATGATTTGATAATACGACAGATACGTGTCCAGGCTGCGATGTCCGTGGGCGGATACCCTGTCTTAGGGAAGATCGCGCATTCCAGGGTTCCCCGAAGGAAGATGGGGCGGCCGTTCCATAGGAACTGCGTTCCGCGCGTACCCAGCACTCTCATGCCGAACACGACATCCTTTTGGTCCATCGTATCCGCGGATTTCAGGGTCGCTTGAAGCGTATGTAATGCTGGTGAGAACTCATCCCATGGCTTGAAATGCTCGCCCATCGGCAGCACAAGATCCAGCGTTAACGCGCCTGGCTGCATTGTGACAACAATATTCTTCGACACTTTCTCGGTCGCATTTTTTGGGATCGAGATCGAAAGGACAGCCTTGACAGGATGGTTTGTCGCGTTGATCGCATCAACCTTAACAGAGACCTGCTGATCCTTCAAATTCGGATATGCCTGTACGCTCTGTATTTGTATCGGATCATGCGCTTCCAGACGCAGCGCGCCCAACAGGCCATTCCAGTTTGTCTGTGTGTACTCGTACACAGAAGAAGCAAAATCGCCCATATAGTATTGGAGAGTATTGTCGACGCAAATCGTCAGCAGGTGTACGCCCGGCTTCACTTGCATTCCCAAATCATAGAGGTGCGGCGACGAAAGACTATCTTGGCTCCCCACCCTTTGACCGTCGATCCAGAGTGTTGTTTTCCAGTGGGCGCGCTCTAAGAATAAGCGAATATCCTTACCTGACCAAGATCGGGGAACATCAATGCTTCTCTGATACCAGGCCGGGCCAACGTATGCGTGACGGCGTGTCAGACCTATCAATCCCACGGACGGCGCACCCGCGCCATAGCCTCCCGTATCGGTCGATCCCGGTAAAGCAATTCGGTCAGGAAGCGAAGTTGAATACCACTGATCGGCCTCGCCGACGTGATTTGGATCTAAACGAAAGGCCCATGTCCCAGCCAGCGAAATAGTCTTGTTTTGCGCCAATGCGATTGGCGCCGGAAGCAAAGTTGCTAGACAAGCAAATGTCAATATGAGCAGACTTTTTGCGAAGGTATTTATTGAAGTCATTTTATTTGCCTGCATGAACCCAGACCGCGTATTCCGGGAGAACTGTCACCGAAGCAATGTATCCCTTGTCCGCTACGCCGGCCGGCGGGGCGGAAGTCACTTCGTAGTTGCCCACCAGCAACTCTCCCTTCGGCGCCGTCAGATTGGTCACGCCGGAATTTACCTGCTGGTTGTTCACAATTTCAATAATCGGCGCGGGCGGAGTGACACCCAAGACCAGCGGCGCGCCAGCCAGTTTTTCGCGAAAGCGTTTCAGGCCGATTTCCCAGGGTGTGCGATTGAACAGATTGTCGCACAGCAGTGTTCCGTCCTGCTTAAGCTTGGCCTCATTGCCAAGGTAGCTAACACGCAGGAACACATCGTTGACACCATCCAAGGCCGAGACAGACGACTTGATTTTCACCTCGGCGCTGCCGATCCCTTCGATTTTGATGTCTGGCTTCACTTTGGAAACCTGGATCGTGTAACGCCGGAACACGCCATCACCGTCGCCGCCCGGATGGGCCAGGTTACCCGTTGCAGCGATCAGTGTTGTTTTTGGCGCCGGGAATACCGCGAAACCCAGCTTCGCCCCGCCGATTTGTGAAACGCGTATTTTGCCTCCCGAGGCAACCACAACGTTGTCCGAAAGTACGAGTCGCTGCCGGCCAAAGATGTCCTGTCGGGTCAGGCGCAGCGCCTGCCCGCGGGTCAGGGTGAGAATCTCAAATTTCTGTCCCGATTTGGATTGCATCTGCATGAGGCAATCCGTTCCAGGCTGCACCGAAACGATGGTGCGGCTGCCCGCTTTTGACACGGTGGCGGACTTTGCCTTCACGCTGGCCAGTGTTTTCGTGTCGAAAACATACTGCCCCTTCATTCCTTCGGGCACGAAGAAGACATAAACCGTGCGACCATCGTCCGTTTGGGTGCGTGTGAAAAGCTGGACGAGAGCATAATCCAAATGCGCGCCGTGCAAATCCAAGTTGAACGGCAGGATGGCGCACTGGTTCTGTTTCAGGTCGAAGCCGCCTCGGTCCGGAATCCGCAGGCTGGTATGGGCGAATTTGAGTTCAAACTGCAAGTTGTGGCGATCCGGCAGCGGAACCCGGTCCTGGTAGTTGTTCAGAAAGAGAAATCCGCTGTCGCCATGCGCCCTCGCGCCATAGCGCAGGCCGGTCACATTTTTGCTGTCGGCAACCGGATTCTCCGGAAGCGCAACAACCATCGGCGCTAATAAGTCTCCAAAATCACTCAGGAAATAATTTACCGGCTTGAGATAATCATAGATGACATTTGCTTGGCCAAACTCGCGCAAAGGACCTTGAAAATCGTAACTCAGATTAGGAAAAGTTCCCGTGGCGCCATGTTTGCCGACGAAGTGCGTTCCGCCCTGATACATGTAGTAGCCCAGAATATTGCCGCCGCGCGCCGTCATCATCATGGCGATCGCTTCTGAGCTTTCCGGTGGAATGGTGGGTCTATATTGACCATAGCAAAAGAATCCCGCTCCGGTTTCGATGTTGGCCACCGGATACTGCGTGGTGTCGTATCTGGCCTGCTTGGCGTTGTGCATGTCGTTGAACAGGTAGTTCGGCGTTGGTTCACCGGGAGCGATCCAGGCATATCCCCCCTGGCCCGGCAGAAATTCACCGGATGGCACGGGCGATCCCCACGCCGTGCAGACATAGATCGGCGCGACCAGACCAGCTTCGATCGCCAGGCGCTTGAGGACGCGCATGTGCGCCTCTCCGCCAGCGCCCTCAAACCCCCAGGCAAATGGCGCGATTTCAAATTCATTTTCCACTTGAACCGCTACGATCGGGCCGCCATCCTTGAACATCAGCCCGTGCATTTGCTGACCGACCTGCTGATACCACTTGTGCACATAATCAAAATAGCGTGGGTCGTTCGTGCGCACTTTCACACCCTGGTCATGCAGATACTGCGGCAGGCCGCCGTTGATGCATTCGCCGTTGCAGAACGGGCCGACCCGGAGAAAAACAGCCATGCCGTGCTTCGCGCAAAGCTCGACGAAGCAGCGGATATCCCGCTGGCCGGTCCAGGTGAAAATGCCTTCGTCCTCCTCGTGCATGCTTGGGAAAATGTAAATGGAGATGGTGTTCAAACCACCGGCTTTCATTTTCAATATTTGCTCTTCCCATTGCTCGCTCGGATATCGCGCCGGATGCATTTCACCAGAAACCATGATCCATGGCTTCCCATTGCGCACGAGATATTCCGCGTTGGCGGCCAAATGATCGCCCGCCGGATTTTTTCCGCCCCAATTCTTTTTGGGCGCCAGATTCAACGCACGCAGTTTACTGAGGTCGAGCGCATACGATGACGGGTTGGGCTGGAGCCCCATCCCTTCAATTCCAGCCTCGGCCCAATCGGCGTGATCCATGCCGTTGCCGTCGCCGGCGTCCTCGACCCGCAGCGTCAGACGCTGGACGCCCCGGAGGTCAACGCCTGCCTCCTTGGCCGGCGCGCCGGCGCGCATCACGCCGGATTCCCAAAGCACTTTGCCGTCGCCCAGCACTTGAAAGGTCACCGAGCCGGGCGATTGTGCGTCATCATCCACGCCCACCCATGCGCTGAAACGCCGCGCCGAGCCATGGAGATCGAGGGCGAATTCCCCTGCCGCGTGCGAGCCGACCCCATGCGCGAATTTTCGACCGCCAATCGAGAGCGGACCGCCACCGACCGACTTGTCCACCTGTGGCGAACCCCAGCCCTGGCTCATCCGCCCCAAGTCCAGTTCCTGTAAACCCACCGTCCAGTCCGGCGCAGCGGACGCCAGCCTTGGCAGAAACATTAAAGTCGCGATTGCGAACACTGATTTTTTCATAATTTAATACGTGTGACGACGGCTAATGCAGAGGGAGCGGCTGGAGAACGCCGCAGGGTCCTCCGCCGGCGGCGGCGATGATGTGATCGACTTGACGGCCGTCGAAGGTGAGATGGGTGGCGTAGCCCTCGGACATTTCTGCTGACTTTTCGGGAACGTAGTGGAAGATCAGGGAACATCG
>JAOQAA010000667.1 GCA_025963815.1 Capsulimonas sp. | reverse complement strand
AACCGCGATGGTGGGTTCTTGAGAAACTGACTGACGTAGTAGGTAGCGACCGCAAGGGCCGTCTCGCTGTTTCGGAAGTAGAGGTCGTAATCGTTGACCGGCTCCTTAAGCAGCATGGAGGCGATGCAGCCGCCCGTGATGATGGTGTTCCGCGCCGCCAGATCGCGCACCGCCTCGTCCTCGATGCTGGCAAGCCAAGCATCGAATTTGCGGCACAGAACGATGTTGATTGTTTTGGTTTTCATGCGTCTTCTCCGATCGTTGCGCGAAATTCGGCTTCTTCCTGACGCGCCAGCTCCCAAGGTGGCGCGGCCTGGTAGTGGGTCATCGGCTCATAGCCCGGCCATGCGTTCGCCCGCAGGCACGCTCCCCAGCGCGATAGAGCTGCATCCAGGCGCCGGTCGGCCAGATCCGCCAACTCCAGATCCATCGCGTGCAGAGACACGCCATAGGGCGGCTCAGTTTCACAGACAAGGAAACGAAACTCCGGCCGGTCTCCCCGCAGCGTCTTCGCCAGCCGCGGATATAGCGCCGCCTGGAACAGGTGGTCGTTCACCAGCTTGCGGCCCCACGCCTCGGGTTCAGCCGAGAGGCCAGTGAATTTCAGATCAACCGCGAAACCGAATTCTCTCGGCGGCAGGATGTCGTATCGGCACCGGCAGAGAACGCCGCGCTCCTCCGCGATTAGCGTTGCCTCCTTGTCCGCCATCTCGATAGCCGCGGCGATATCGGGCATATCCGCGATGCGCTCGCGGATCGCGGAGGCGACGGCGCGGATGGGCTCCAGCTTATGGGCCAGCATCGGGATCAGGCCCTGAGCGATCACGTCATCCCGCCAGTCCTTAGCTTCGTTCTTCCGGTAGTCGTCATAGGCGCCGATCACGTATGGCGCCGGCGTGCCGCAGATCATGCTGTGCAGGATGGTGCCGGCGTTCATCGCCTCGGTGCCGGGGCTGTCCTGCCAGGCGGGATTGAGCCTCGGATGCTTGTACCAAGCGTGCAGCGGCGACCTCTGGGACAGGGTTTTCAGCACGCCGGCCGATGCGCTCGGCGTAAAGGCGGGATCGGCATGGTAGGTTGCCTCTGGCACGTTGCTGTAGATGCCGGGCGCGAGGCGGGGAGGGGGGATTGCGTTCATTGGATGGGCCTCTCGGGGGTCATGGGGTTTCTCCAGGAAAGGAAGGAAGGCGCATCCAGTGCGTCGCCCATGCGTGGTAGCTCATGTTGTTCGCGACTTTGTTGACCCAGCCATGGGACGCGAAGCCTAATTCGATGCGAGCCCGGTTGCTTTCGCAGCCTCTATCCGGACAGAACAGCAACACCTCAATATTGCTGGGCGCCGTCTCGATCGGCTGCCACTCGCTCACGGGGTTTCTCGCCTTGTCCTTGGCGGCCGCGCAGCAATCGCTCACCCCCCGAACCCCACCAAAACCGGCGGCGGCTGCCGGCGCATATCCGCCAGCTCGACCAGCACGCCAGACCGCCGCGCCAGGTTCATGGCCGCCACCTGCGCCTCGCCAATCTCGGCGTCCTCCTGCGCCTGCTCCAACAGTTCGTTCAGGGCGATCTCCATGCGGCGCACATCCATCGCCTGCCGCGCGAGCTGCACGGACAGCGCGGGGTGCGAGTATCGGATTTCGGCGGCTATGCGCTCGATTTCGGCTCCGGTGGTGGTCATGGGTGGTTTCCTTTGTTTGAATTGGGGCTAATACGCCGGTGTCGGCGTTACGAAACGCGCCTGGATCGCCGCCATGCACACGGCGATGGGCGCGCTCCAATGTTTGACGTGGATCTGTAGGTCTTCGGTGTTGTCGGGCGGGTAAAGCCACGCCGCTGCACCACACGATTCCGACCGCTGGATTGACCACGCCCATCCTGGCGGCACGAGAGACAGCGCGGCATCGATGCTTTCCAGATACCTCGGGCCGCCGCCAGTCTTCGACGCAACGTAATCGTCATCGGGCCATGATGGGTTCGGCTTGTCAGCCTCCGTCGAGCGGCCATACCACCAGGCGGCGAATTGCAATTCATCGCGCCGTTTGAGCCGATCCGACGACCAGCGCACCGCAGGGGGCCATGCGTTGAGGTGAGAAACCAGTTCTTCGCGTGTCATGCTCGATCTTTCGAAGTGTGTTCGTTGTCGGGTAGAATCTGCTGCGCGTATGTCAGAACATCCCCAGCTGCCGCGGGTCATCGAAAAACCGAGCCCGCGCCACCTCGGCCAGCAGCAGGTGCCCGATCTCCCCGGCGTCATCGACGGTGTAGGAGTGCGTGGATCGGGCGCCGCGCTGGCCGTCCTCCTGAACGCAGTCGTGGACGATGATCTCGCGGGCGTCGGGGTCGTATTCTGCGGACACGGAGCGGATCACCTCGGGTTCATGGCCGGTGTGGAGGATGATTTCGGGCATCACAATTCCCTCGCGTTCATGGCCGCCGCGACGGCGTCCATGTATGTGTCGTTTGTGGCGTGGGGCGGGAGGGCGGCGACGGCCTCCACCACGGCGCATTCGGTGCCGGCTTCGTGTGCTCTCCGATGGGCGTTAAGTAAGTCATGGCGAGCGAGAAAAGCGTCCTCGGCTGCGTGGGAGAATGACGCGCGCTCACTTGTGTCTGTCGCCTTGTGAGCGGCGTCACGAAGCTGCACCTCCAGCACCCGAGCGTCTATGCTCAGTTCCCTGGCCCTACTCGCGATCGCGTCCAGGCGTGCAACGAAAGTGGTGGTCTGTACCGGGTCAGCCATTGGCGACATCCTCTGCGTGAAGCAGCGCCGCGAGTAGGTCATAGAGCAGGCGGTGCGGTTTGTTTTTCCACTCCGCGCCAAGCGGTCCTTCGCCTCCGGGTGCTTTCCAATAATCATCCAGCGAGTAGCGTAGGGGGTGCGGCTTCACTACATCGCGGATGGTTTCTTCGGTGGTCGATGGATGCGCTTTTGCTCCTGATATCTGCGTCCGCAGCTGCGCGATTTCCTTCCTAGCGCCATCGACCCATTGTTCTGAGTGCATCAGCCGACGTAGTTCCTTGATAGAGGCGGCGTCCCCGGCGAGGTTAAATCCGTTCCACGACACTGCAGCCAGATCGGCATCGAGCGTCTTCGCCGCCTCATAGATTGCACGGATGCCTTTTGGGGTGTCGGTGGTTTCGGTCATCATCGTTTCCTTCGCGTTTGGTTTCACACGAACGCCAGCAGGGCGTCGTTCTCGCGCTCGTCGCACTCAATGCCGGCGATCGACAGCGCCGCGGCAACGTCCTCCAGGCGGGCCACCGCATCGTCCACGGCATCCGTCGCGTGGCCGTTCGGGTTCCGTCGGAAGCTGGCCTCGGACAGCGCCTTGAGCGCGTTGCTGCATCCGGCGATCAGCGTGCGGGCACGTTCGATGGT
>JAOQAA010000639.1 GCA_025963815.1 Capsulimonas sp. | reverse complement strand
TGATGTTCTTCGAAGTCTCACACGCCGCGTCGCCGATCGACCCCGCCCTCAGTTCGACGGCGTACCGAAGCACGGCGGCGTGCAGTCCCACCGGCAACCTGGACCATGCCTCCTCGGACCGATTTCCCACCGGCTGCCCGCCCAGATCGACGCCGGGAAATCACATCGACTACGCCACGGGAAATGTCGACGGCCGCCCCGTCAACAACGGCCTGGAAACAGAAACACGGCACGAACGAGGCTCCGCCTTCGTCGCCTGCGACGGCCACGGATACATCCTGCCGTTCAACCAAATCTCCGGCGGCGCCAACGCCCAAACCGACACAAGCGCCTCGGAAGAATATCCCCTTCCGCCACCCGCCGCCCCCAACCAGCGCAGCTACCGCGCCGCGGGAACCAGCAGCATGCCCTACCATGCCATGACGTTCAGCACGAAGTGACGCGCGTCGCCTTAAGGCCCGTCTTCAAGCCCAAAGCGTTGCTCCCACTGCTCCGCCGTCGGCAAACTCCCCTGCATCGCCTCCGGCAGCCGTTCGGTGAGACGGTACGCCGACACCCCGATGGGCGCCGCATTATTGCGCAGCGCGTACTCGGCCACGATCTGCTTCTTCTCTTTGCAAAGAATAAGCCCGATGGTGGGCGCGTCCTCGGGATGGCGGAGAAGATCGTCCACGGCGGCGAGGTAGAAGTTCATCTTGCCGGCGTACTCCGGCAGAAACTTGCCGCTCTTGAGCTCGATCACCACGTAGCAGCGCAGTTTGACGTGATAAAAGAGCAGGTCCAGGTAGTAATCGTCCTCCGCGATCTCCAGGTGATACTGACTGCCCAGAAACGCGAACCCCGCCCCAAGCTCCAGCAGGAACTTCCGGATCTGTTCGATCAGCCCCTGCTCGATCTCCCGCTCGGCGGCGCCCTGCGCGATGGTGAGGAAGTCGAAATTGTAGGGATCTTTGAGCAGCTGCCGGGCAAGGTCGGACTGCGCGGGCGGCAGCGCCCGTTCGAAATTGGTGACTGCCTTTCCCTGCCGCTCATAGAGCCGGCTCTCGATTTGATGAACGAGAACGTTACGGCTCCATCCATGCTCAATAGTCTGCTGAGCGTACTAGTTACGTTCCGGAAAGTTTTTTAACTTGTCCAGCAGTACGCAATTGTGGAACCAGGGAATTCGTCCAGCAGTCTGCTGGACAATTGCCTGGTCGGGATAAGCTTCCGCGAAGGCTCTCATGTAGAGAAGGTTCGTGCGTGATAGACCCTTCATTTCCGGAAACTCGCGCTGAAGGTCAGTCGCGAGCCGGGAAACGATCTTCGCTCCCCATCCCTGTTCTTGCTGTCGCTGCAAAATATCACGGCCGATCTGCCAGTACAGCAGCACTAGTTCATTGTTGACCGCCAGCGCCGCACGGACCTGCGCGGTTCGTACGCGTGTTTTGATGTCGCTCAGGAAGTCCGCGTAACCTGAGTATCCTTCCGTCATCGCCGCGTCGTTATTTTTCGCCATCTTCGATACACCCTCCATTTGCCGGTTCGCGCGGCTTTTCCAGGACACTCGCATGGCGTTGCGGAATCCGGAAAGGAGGATGCGAACGTTACCACTTGGGCGGGGGCCGCCAAAACAAAACCGCCGTCTTCTCCATTGGGAGAGGACGGCGGTTTCTGGGATGTCGCGAGGTTATCCCATGCGGATGCGGCGGGCGCGGCGCAGGCGGGAGCGGAGGCTGCCGCGCAGCAGGAGGGCGCTGAGGCTGAGGGAGCCAATCCCAATCGGCGCAACGGGCCGGGAGTCGCTGGAGACCGGGGTGATGGTCGCCACGATCGATGGCCGGAACGCGCCGCTGCTTTGGTAACCGCTCACGGTGAGGGGCAGACAATTGAAGTCGGCGCCGATCATTTCCGTCCCCACGGCGCCGGTCGTGGCGATCGGGGTAAACGATGCGTCCAGCAGCTGGAATGAGAAGGCGTCGGGCGTGATTTCCTCGACACCCGCGCTGGTGAGCATCAAGTGGAAGGCGATGGTCGCGTTTGCTTTATGAATCGTGAACGCCTGGACAAAGTCCGCCAGACCGCTGGCGCCCGCGTTGGCGCTTGAGAGGACCAGCGTGTCTTCGAAGCCCAGGGCGCCGGTGACATCGCCCATCGTCGGCGCCATGATCGCGCCGAGCGCGCCGCCGTGCAGAGAGAAATGAGAGAGACTCGCAAAGCTGCCGCCGTTGCCGCGCCCCGAGCCGTCGGTGAGCGTAATCTCGACATAATACGTCCCCAGGCCGCTTAGCGCGCCGGCGCCGATGGAGACATGGTAGGTGGCGGACGGAGCCGCATCGCCGGCCGCTCGCTCGCAGACCGTAATGGGGAGCAGGCTGCTGTTTTTGATAAATCGGTTTTTCATAAGCTCCTTGTTTTCCTCCACCTGATTTTGCCTGTCGGACAGAAATATGGTCGGTGAGAAATTTCCTACCGTGCGCCCACGCCCGCCAGAATACGCGTCACATAGCTAGACGGCTGCTTGTTGAATTCGAGCACAATCGTCATGCTTGCCCCCGCGCCCAGGCCCGAGGTGCTGATGTATGGGCTGCCTGCCGGGGAAGCCGAATCTGTAGTTCCTGTGGCGTTGATGAGCGTTGCGCCGCTCAGATTGTCCAGCACCAGCGAGAGCGGGCTGCGGATGGCTGCGCCGCAGCAGGTCAGAGTGATCGGCTGACGATAGCAGCCGTTGGCGCGAAAATACACATATCCACCCTGCGCCACTTTGATCCGTGGCGTGATATTGGCGGCGGGAGCCTGGGCGATGGAGATCCTCACCTTCGCCGGCGCGCTGGATAATCTGCGGTTATGGACGGAAAATGTGAAGCTGTCGTCGCCATAGTAACCCGGGTTCGGAGTGTATGTCAGATTGGGGGCGTTTCCCGTGAGCGTGCCGTGCGACGGATGGAAGCGAACGGCGTAAACGATGGATTTGTCTGGATTTCTCGGATCGTCGCCGGTGAGGGTTATCTCGACCGGCGTGTTTTCCCACGTGTCCACGCTTTGGCTGCCGGCCGTGGGAGTGCGGATCGCGAAGGTAAATGACAACCTTTTGATATCGAAGCCTGCGCTCGCCGCGCCGCCCTTGGTTCGCCGGGCGCGAGCTGGCGGACATGGGGAAGGCGTAACCGGTTTCACTTCGAATTCGGAAGAGCGCGCGGAATTACGCATAGACATTGTTCGGGTTCCACTCCATCAGAAGGTACATTCCGTCGTTTTGTATTTGCGAAAAGCCCAGACGCCGCCATAAATGGTAGGCGCGATTGAAATGCTCCACATGCAGACGGATCACCAGATCTTCCTCCCGCGCATGGCGCATGAGGGCGCCGATCACGCGCGAGCCGATCCCTTTCCCGCAGTAGTTGGGCAGAAGCGAAATATCGAGGATCCATAGCTCATCTTCGCGATAATCCACATATAAGCGCCCAGCCCGAACGCCGTCCTGCATCAGCACAACATATTTACCGTCTGGGAACCGTGCTTGAAAAAATGTGTTCTGCTCCAGAAACTCCGTGTGCAGGAAATCGACCTTTTGTTCGACGTCCCATGTGACCGCCGACATCTCATTGGCGCGGGTACTGGCGTAGACTTCGAAAAGAAAGGCTTCGTCGTCTGGCGTCGCTGGCCGCTGCGCCAGGATTTGTGATTGTTTCATCGTACTGTGCTGAAGTCCTTTCCTTTGTCTTGGGAACCCGAAAGAGAACATACGGACTTCCGACAACAACAGTGACGCCATGGAATTTATCATGAGTTTGCTTGGTGAAGCGCGGCTAAATAGAAAAAACACTTAGGCTGTTTTGCTATTATCGAAATCTAATGTGAAAACACAGCTGCGGAGAGTCTGGACATTGACCGGCAGTGACGTGGCTTGGAGAAAGTGTGTCATTCGAGAGAATATCCTCCAAAACGAGTTGTGATGCGTCCTGCGTGAAATAGGGTGAGAGTCGCCCAACAACGAGCAGACAACAGGAAACTGCATGGCTGCTTAAGGCAAGCGCAGGGAGATGATACGCGCACAACGAAGTCAGTAATCCCACAGGGAGTGGAGGAGCCCAACAGCCGCGCAAATCGTCAACCAGCACTACTGAACTTTATCATACTTAATTGGCTCTGTCAATATTTATGAAAAATAATTTCAGAATAATTTGTACGACAATTCACTTAATTGTCGTAGCAGGCGGTCTTATATTTCTTACTTTCTTTCGCTATCGCTCAGCAAGAATTAGCAGGGAAGCAGTATAATGAGTAAAGACTAATATTAAACTATATTCTATTATTAATTTAAGCAGACAAGCATTGTTTTTTAATAATAATCCAAGACCAACCCATGCCGATTGCCGCGCTGGCGGCGGCTGGTGGCGTTCCGGATGTCTAAGTAGCTTGTCTCAATGAAGCACGCTGAGGTTTTGATATGAGAAAACTCAAAAGAACAATTTCGCGTAAGCCAGCGGGGCCGCCCTTCGATGTGTCAGGCGGGAAATTTCGTGAGAGTATATTTTGCCAATCTCTGCGCATATCATAATTTATTCGACGCGATTATTCTGTTTGCCTGCTGGAGTTCAAGCCGCCTTATGAAGAATAATTTGTTAAATGCCCCAATCAAAGTTCGAGGAATATTAAGTGTGGGCGTATCGCTGATGCTGGCGCTGCTATCGGGGTGTGGTTCCGATGATCGAATACCAGACAAATATCTTATTCCGCAAGGCTATACGGGTTGGATCGTGGTTCAGTATGGGATGAAAAATAAGCCCGCGATTCCCGTGGTGAATGGCTTTCGTGTGATCAGTGTTAAGCCAGGTGGGCGGGTGCGTTCTGGAATAACGTTCAACTACGTAAAGACATCTTCTCCAGCCCTGACGGGCTGGGCGGAAGACCGTTGCTACTACAACACTCCGCAGGGGCCAGTTTTAATTGCCGAGCAAGGTCCTCAGCAAATGGTATGGGCAATGAAGAGCGGGTACGGCGGCGGCGGTGATGATGGCGTGTCGTCTGTGGAATATATGTTCATTGGAACGCAGGCGCAATACCAACTCGCTCAAAAGGGTCCAAATGCGGACTCGGAAGAATCTGAAGACAAAGAAGAAGCCCGTATGAAAAAGGAGGCGCTGGAGGAAAAGCGTCTTAAAGCCAAACACAACTAATCGGTCGTGGATGATGAACATGATGCGTGGTCATCCGAGGCAAGGCGGCGGTCGCGTTTCTTACAACACGGATGAACTGAAAGGGGACGCTTTGGCGTTCACGATCAAATGCCCAGACCACATAGTGGTGACGCCGCCTGCGTTGCTGCTCCGCCGCGTAATCAGGCGCTCTCAACGAACGAGAGCCCGGCCGCCGATGCAGCCGGGCGCTGTTGTTTTTTATCCATCTACTACGCCGTCCGCTTGATCATCCAGCCGGATTCGACCGGTTCCAGGCCGATCCTTGGGTAATACTCCATCGCCTCAGGGGCGGACAGCAGAACGAGCGTTGCTTGCTCCCCGATCACTTCCCGCGTTTCCTCCACCAGCGCGCTGCCGACGCCCTGGCGCTGGTAGTCGCGGTCGACCGCCAGATCCGAGAGGTAGCAGCACCAGACGAAGTCCGTCAGCGAGCGCGCGACGCCGACTAATTTTTCTCCGTCCCACGCCGTGACCGTCAGATTCGCATGGTCGATCATGTGCTGAATCCGGGGCAAGTCGCCGGTCGGCCTTCGGATGCCCGATCTGTCAAAGAGAGCGGCCAAATCTTGAGCGCTGATCACGGCGTTCGTCAGGTATTGGATCGACATGGTTGATGGTTCCGTTCATTCGGCGGTGAATACGTGATGGGATTATACTGAGTTTGGGAGAATCCGGCAAGCCGCCGTGAATGTTCGCCGAACGGCTCATATTTTAGTTGGGGGGAAAACTGGGATTGTTGGTATAAGAAAGTAATCAGTTCAATTTTGGATTTTGTTTTGGTTCTTGTCACGGCGGCTGATTGAGAAATGGGGTTTCCCTTGATATTGCGTCTCTCGCTGGAATTGCCGGAAGATGGGCATTATATTCGCACGACGCGTTTGCTCAGCCGATGCCTGCTCGAAGACATGTGCGTGATGCGACATGTGATCGATGATGTGGAGACGATTGTCGCAGAGCTGTGTTCGAATGTCATTCGTCACGCACAGTCGACCTCGGCTAAGTTCGAGGTAACTCTGGAATACTACAAGCCCAAGGTCGTCATTACGGTGAGGGATACCGGCGCTGGCTTCGACCAGAACGCCGTGCGGCATGTTGGCTCGATGCGCGACGACGGGTACGGAGGAGAGCGACTGGGCGGGTGGGGTTTATCCCTGCTGGATGGATTGTCCGATAAAGTCGACTTCACCACGACCGATCCGCACGGGACGACGGTGCGGGTCGAGAAAAATTTGATCTACGAAACTCAGGCCGACGCCGAGCAGGCCCGCGAACGCGATACCTCTTACGGAGGCTCCGTAACTGTGAGCGCAGTCTGACGCTTATTGCTGCTTTACTGCTGGCCCGGCGGCAGGCCGGGGTATGCGCCTTGCGCCGGCTCTTGTGGCGGTGCGGCGTTTTGCTCGGGCGCGTTCTGGTAGGGCGCAGGCTGAGGCGCGGGATTTTGCTCCGGGGACGGCGCGGGCTGTTCATATTGTCCGGCGGGCGGACTGACAGGCTGCTCGGAACTCGGCGCGCCTTGAGCGTTGGGCGCCCCCTGAAAGCCGGGGGCGCCCTGCGGTTCGCCCGCGCCAGGCGCTCTGGGAGTGACGACGATGGTGACAGGGGCGCGCCCGACCATACCTCCGGGGAAGCGGGACCGGTCGTAGGGGGACGGAGGCAGCTGGCTTTGTGGGTCGGCGTAGTTGGGCCGGCCATACATGCCGGGGGATCGCCCGTACATGGATGGCGGAGTCCCGTAGATGATGGTTCGCGTCGGCTGCTGTGGGTTCTGCTGAAAGACCTGTCTCGGGGGCATGGCGGCGGGAGGCGGCGCGGTTTCGGAGGCGGCCCGCGCCGCGAGAGCGCGATCAATGAGCGCCTGCTGTCTGTGGCTGGCGCGGACGACCTGATAGCTGAATGCGGAGAACAGAATCGCATAGAGCGGCAGCGCGATGGCGAAGCTGGAGATCGTCCAGCTCCGCTGCACCTGAAAGAAGCCATCCACGCCGTTGTCGAAGATGCGGTTCTTCCAGGCGATCTCATTGCCGCAGGCGCCCAGATAAACCCCGGTTCCGAACAGCAGAAACGCCGTCGTGAAGAAGATCAGGATCCCCCAGGTCGGCCCGAAGAGAAACGGCGAAAGCAAAAAGAAGATCCCGACCAGGTCGTAGAAATACCCAATGGCGGGCGCGCCGTGCGCCGCGCACCACATCGGCGGCAGGAAAAAGGCGCCCCAGTTCCAGCGCAGCGCCGCCACCTCCTGCGGCACGCCGGCGTTTCGCCCTGAATCATTTCCCTGATAAAGATTGTCGTAAGGCGCCGCCTGCCATCCGCCGCCGGGAGTAGGACGCGGCGCCTGGGGCGGCGCGGTGTCCACGGGAGCGCGGTTCGGATTCGGCAGCGGCGCGTTAAGGCCCGGAGTCGGATGTCCCGCCCACGGGGCAGGCTCTTTGGCCGGCGGCGGCTGTCCATAGGGAGGGGGCTCCACGGATGGCCCGGAAGCAAGATCGGGCGGCGGGCCGGGCGCGCGGTAAGCGGGGGCGCCGGTGTCTTCCGGTTCAGGGATCAGGTTGCCGGACAGATCGTAGCGGGCCATCGGAATCTCCTCGTAAAACGTAACTGTGAGCCCGCTCTGGTCCCCCAGAATTGGGGCGGAGGGGCCATTCTTCCAAGTCCCCCAGAATTGGGACGGAGGGGCCTAAACACCCAAACAATAGCTTTACTGCTGTCCCGGCGGCATGCCGGGGGCGGTGGGCTGTGCTTGCTCGGGCGGCGGCGCGGCGTTTTGCTCCGGCGCGCTTGGGTAGGGCGCGGGCTCCGGCGACGGGGCGGGGGGCGCGGCGTTTTGGTCGGGCGAAGAGGCGGGCTGCTCGTATTGGCCGGAGGGCAGGCTGATGGGCTGCTGGGCGTCCGGCGTGTTTGGGATGCCGGGACCGGGGGCGGGCAGGGCGCCGGGCTCCGCCTGCGGGGTTCCGCCTGCGGGGGCGTTCGGGGCGCCGCTGAGGCCCTCGGTGGGAGCAGGCGGTCCGGCCGGGCGGTTTTCGGGATGCGCGTAATGGTCGCGGTTGAAATCGCCGACTGCTGGAGCCTCGATGATCGAAGGCGTTGTCGGCGGGCTGGGCAGCGCGGCGGGCTGCGCCATGCTCGGCGCGGCGTCCTGGATGGCGCGGGAGCGGGCGGCCGTTTCCTGGTTCTCCCGGCTGGCGCGGATCACCTGGAAACCGAAGGCGGCGAATAGGAACGCATAGATCGGCAGGGCGATCGTCACGGCGGACAGCATCCAGCCCTGCTGGATCTGGAGGAAGCGCTGCGTGTCGCCGCCGGTCTTACGGTTTCGCCAGGCGATCTCGTTGCCGGATGCGCCCAGGTACATACCGATTCCCAGCATCGTGAGCGCCGAGCCGAAAAACACAGGCGCGCCGAATGCCGGCCCAAAGAGAAACGGCGAAAGCAAAAAGAAGACCCCGGCCAGCGCGTAGGCAACGCCAAGGCTGGGAACGCCGTTCGAAGCGCACCATAGGGGCGGCAGCACGAATGCGCCCCAGTTCCAGCGCAGCGCCGCGACTTCCGGCGGCATGCCGGCTCCGAGCCCCAAATCATCCCCGCCGAAAAGATCGCCACGTTCCGCCGCACGCTTCGGAGGGGTGTCCAGCGGATACATGCGCGGCGCGCGGGGCGTGACGCCATCGGTCAGCATCTGCGAAACGGGTTCCGTCGCCGGAGGCGGGACTGCCTCTGTCTTCGGCTGCTCCACCCACGAAGCGCCCAGACTGCCCGCCGTCGTTTGTGCGCGCTTTGGCGGGAGGGGAATGCGATAGCGGATCGGCGCGGCGGGCGCATCGGGGATCGTGTCGAGTTCGGACGGCTCGGATTCAGGCGCCGGATCGCTTGGCGCAAGTATTGGAGTGCTTGACGCAAGGCGCGGCGCGGCGTCGAGCTCATCGAGATTTGTCAGAAGATCGACCGGCGCGGCGCCGTCGCCCGAATCAGGGGCCGGCCTGCCGGAGAGTTCATAGCGGGACATCGGAAGCTCCTCAGGGCTGGGACGCGCGGCCAATGCGGGCGCTTACCCGGGGGCCGTGACGAACGATAAAATCAGTATAGCACCAGGCGGAGAAATTTGCGGAGGCAAGCTCGATTTGCAGGAGCCGCCATGCTAGAATAAAGATTATGTCACTGACGAAATCTGCTGCTCTTTGCTGTGCTCTGACCGCTTCTTTGCTTTCGGCTTCGCTCCCTGTGAGGGCGCAGTCCGACCCGCCGGCTTTCGATCCGCCGTACTCCACCGTGAAGTCGCCCTACACCGGGGCGACGATTACCTCGCAGGCGTGGGCGCCCGACGGGCGGGTGCTGGCAATTGGCATGTCCGACGGCACGGCGGCGCTTTACGATCTCCGCGCCAAGCGCTGGACCTTGCATACGAAGCGGCTGCAATCCAGCGGCATACAATCCCTGGCCCTCTCGCCCGATGGCGCTCTGCTGGCGACATCCAGCACGGACGATTATGTCGCCCTGGCCGACGCGCGCGACGGCGCGCCGCTGCGCCGCCTCCATGTTCCGGGCTTCGGCCTGTTCCTCGCCTTTTCTCCGGATGGCAAGTCTCTTGCGGCCGGATGCACTGAGGGGCGCGGAGATCTCTACGAGACCGGGACGGTCCGCCTCTGGTCGGTCCCCAGCTTTCGTATTCTGCGCGATCTGCATACGCCCGGCGACGTATATATGGTTTCGTTTTCGGCCACAGGGGACCGCCTGCTGGCGTCCGCTTCCCAGTCCACCGTCTTCGCGCTTCCGTCCGGCAGGAAGATTTGGAGCCACGATAATCTGGGCGCCCGCTCTGATGCGATCTCCCCCGACGGCAAGATCGTCGGCGGCGGCCTGGACATCTGGAGCGTCGCCGCGAAGAAACAGATCGCCGAGGGTGGGGGACAGACGAACTTCTCCGGCTTCAGCCGTTCGGGCGCGATTCTGATCAGCGGCAGCGAGGAAGATGGAACGGCGGTGTACGACGGCCATACCGGCAAAAAACTTGCGGACCTGAAGCTCTTCCGCGACTTCTGCGCCGTGTCCCCCGATGGCGCGCTGATCGCCGACGGCTATGGCATGCATGAGGTCGCGCTCTATCGCATCGACGAAAAGGCGCTCCGGAAACTCGCCTATGCGCGCGAGCATCCGACACCCAAGCAGATCGTACAAAAGACCCTGTCGGACGCGATTGAACACGGCGATCTGGCGAAGGTCAAGCTTGCCCTGGCGAAGGGCGCCAACCCGAACTTGCCGTACTCCGAGTACCAGACGCTGCTGGGGCGTGCGGCATTCGGCGGCAATCCCGCGATCGTCCAGGCGCTGGTCGCCGCCGGCGCGAGTTTTACCCCCAAGGACCCCCAATTTGCCTCTCGCGTGCTGGGAGACGCCGTTTCCAGTAAGAGCGTTCCGATGATGCAATGGCTGCTGGATCAGGGAGTGTCGCTTACGAAGCAAGAAGAGTTTCCGTCGCTTTGCGCCGCTGCCTCGAACGGAGACGCGGCGATGTGCGCCTTCCTGCTGGACCACGGCGCGGCGATCGATGCGCGCGAACGTCTTCACGGCGAAACCGCACTGATGCAGGCGGCCGAGCAAGGTAAATCCGAAATCGTACGCCTTCTTCTGAAGCGCGGCGCCGACGCCAATCTTCTGACCTTCGCCGACCCGGACGACAAAACTTACGCCCGCACCAATGCCCTGATCTACGCCGTCATGAGCGGCGATCTCGCGACTGTCGCCCCGATTGCGGACGCCACGCCCAACTTCAACGATCCCACATTGTTCCATCTCCCGCTCGCCATTCTCGCGTCCAACCCCAAATCCGCCGACATCCTGACCCTGCTGCTGGACAAAGGCGCCGACCCCAACGCCCGCGACACAACTTCAGACGGCGACAACGACACCGCCCTGATCTCCGCCACCCGCCTCGGCTTCGCCCAATGCGCCGCTGCTCTGATCGCGCACCACGCCGACGTCAACGCCAAGAATAAAAAAGGCCAAACCGCCCTCGACCTGTGCTCGGACGACCCCATCCGAAAAATGCTCACCGACGCCGGCGCGAAGTCCTAACGAATCTTATCAGGAGAGTCGATAGGGAAATTATGGACGAAGCGGTAGAAAAAATACATCCCGAACTCAGCGTCCGCGACGCTGCATTATTCGCCGCCGAGATGAAGAAGGTGGACATTCTGCGCCTGCTGCTGGAGCGTGGGGCAAACGGCTCTGACGAGATGGATGGAAAGGGCAGCCTGCCGATCTTCGACGCGCTGGGAGACCTGGAGTACACGCGGCTTCTCATCCAATACGGCGCAGATCTCGATGTGACCAGCCCGGAGGGGTGGCCGCTTCTGGAATACGCCCCTCGAAACTGCTGTCACGACGCGATTGCGCTGCTGGAGGAAATGGGGCTTCGTATCAATTGAAAATCAGGCGGCGCTCAACCTCGAATCGAGATTGCGTCCCGCCGCCTGACGCTGAGGTCCAGCTTCCCGGCGATTTGCCAGGCTTTGTCGCGGGCCTCGGCTTCCGTCGCAAAATACGCGATGGGAAGGCCGTATCTCCAGCCCGGCGGTCGAAATCGGACTTGAAACTGGCCGCTTTTTGTACGTGTGACGGAAAGCTCGCCGCCGGCGGTTTGTCCTTGTGATGTCCAGGTCAAAAGGGGAAAACCCTGCTGGAACGAATATTCCCGCTCTCGTATCTTCAGGCGAAAGCAGCGCGAGCCGGCGCCGTGCAGGAATACGAGGATCATCGGGCCATACAGGAGCAGCATCACCGCTGCGGTGGCCCAGGCGGCGGAAACGTCGCCAGTCGCCAAGGTCTTGTGAATGCCGTAACCCGCGAGCCACGCAATCGCAGCCGCGAGGGCGCCGAACCAGAGCCTTTGCGGCATCGGCCGACGGGAGACGATGATGTCCTGATTGTCAGTCTCCAGCCAGGATGAGGTTGTGACTTTTTCGATTTTGTTCATGTGTCTTGAGAGCAGTATAGCATTCCATTGGGAAGTCCACAAGAGGTAACAACCATGCATGAGCATCCGGCCGTCATTCTCCCTTTTGACCTTGCGGGCGCCGACGGGCATGAGTTCACCGCGCTCAACGATTTTCTGAATCTTGTGCGAGCGGAAGTCATGCCGGACGACCCGCCGCTTCCCCTGGACCTCCGCATCGCGGGCTATCAAAATATTCCGGATTTCGTATCCGTGAGCGCCTGGGCCGCCTGGGACGCGAGC